>JANOFP010000075.1:0-1723 GCA_031413675.1 Bacteroidota bacterium | reverse complement strand
TGCGGCAGTAAATTGGTTATTGGTTGGGGCAAAAGGAACGGCCACCAACGATACAAGTGCAAAAACTGCGAACTTCTTTTTCAATGGGATAATAAACGGAATATCTTGAGCCGGGTACTTTTGGCGTGTGCCTGCGTATGGTTTTTTATACGTCATGCGCAAAATGTAAATCCGTTTCATAATCTTTAATAAAAGCTATCACATTTTTATAAAAGCTAAACTCTTCTTCGTAATGTAAAGTAGTTATCACAACACAATCCATCGTGGCATTCTGCGCAGCTTCCACACCTTTGGGTGCATCTTCAAACACCAGGCAATCTTTACAATCAATATTTAATTTTTCGGCGCATTTAATAAAAGTTTCCGGATCCGGTTTGCTGTGTACAACATCATCAGCACCAACAATTACATCAAAGTATTTTCTTATCTGCAGGCCATCTAATACAAAATCGATATTAGACGTGATGGCTGCTGATCCAATTGCCATTTTTATTCCTTTTGCATAAGTTGTTTTTAAAAAATCATTTAATCCATAGATCAATTTAAGGTGTGGTTTAAATTCCGCCTGGTATTGTTTTTCTTTGTCCAAACCAATCCTGTCTTTTTCTTCCTCTGTAAATCTCCCGGGAAATATTCTTTCAAGCACCTCCTGGTTTTTTCCATAGCATTCCTGTTTTACTTCATCCACAGAAAGCTTTGAGCCAATATCCTTTGCAATGCGATGCCAGGCCTTAACATGGTAAGGCATATCATCAATTAAAGTGCCGTTGAGGTCAAATAAAAAAGCTTTGTATTTCATTAAAATAATTCTCTTTTGAAGATTAATTTTTTTATACCATTAATAAATCTGGTAAATACAAAGTAATCATACTTTCACAAGAACAGCATATTTATAATTCGGGATTTAAAGTGTAATATCCATATTTTTATTGTTGAAATTAGTAAGCCATTATCATCATCAGATTCAGCAAAATAAAAAGCATCAATGAAAAAATATTGTCTTATGCTTGACCTGCATAATGATCCTGCACTTATTGCAGAATATGAAAAATATCATGAGGAGGTATGGCCCGAGATAAAAGAAAGTATCAGAAAGCCAGGTATACAGGAAATGCAGATTTACAGATTAGGCACAAGGCTATGCATGATAATAATTGCGGATGAAAGTTTTTCTTTTGAAAAAAAATCAGCAGAAGATGCTGCCAATGCTAAAAAAACCTATCAAACAGCTTTACAGGGCAATCCAACATCTCCCTTGCTATTAGCAGGAATGGGTCAAATTCAATTAATAGATGGCGATGGCACAGGTGCCCGTAATAATTTTGAAATGGCTGTGAACAACAGCAAATCGAAAGATATTGAAGTGTTACATGCCGTAGGTAGAGCTAATGTTTATACAAAAGCAGGCGATGCCAATTACGGTATTATGCAAATGACAAAAGCAACCACCTTAAAAGGATTTAAAGATGCTGGTATATGGTTAACCATTGCAGAAGCTCATCGTAAAAATGTAAATGGTGGCGATGCAATCCTATCTATTCAGAATGCATTACTATTAAACCCAAGTTTAGCTGCTGCTAAGTATAAAGAAGGTGTTATATATGAGAGCCAGAAGAATAAAGAATTCTTTTTACCTGCTTATGAAGCAGCGGTGAGCCTGGACCCTGCTTATGGTCCGGCGCAATATGCATTGTACCGTTACTGGTACTTCCGTGATGTTGCA
>JANOFP010000074.1:0-21028 GCA_031413675.1 Bacteroidota bacterium | reverse complement strand
GGAGATTATTATGCAAGAGTATATCCGAAGGGCAATGCAACTAATGCTTCACTCTGTTATACATTAAGAGTTAGTACGGGTACGGCTACTATTAGCGAAGATCAACTTATTGTTAACAGCAGAATTAATGCTTACCCTAACCCGGTAAGTAAAATGGTAACCATAAATATTCCTGATATAGTTGGACTAGCAGATATCCGTGTGTTTGATATGTATGGAAGAATGGTTGTACAAAAAAACACGAACCAGTCAAGTACCCGGTTAGATGTATCTTCTTTTACGGCTGGTGTTTACCTGATTAAAGTGAAGATGAATGGAAAGGAATCAAATCTAAAAATTGTAAAAGAATAACCCTTTATTTTTTCTAAGAAAAAAACCCCCGACGATTCTGTCAGGGGTTTTTTGTTTTTATTCTGATTTTTTTAAGCACTCACATTAAAATATCTCAACGCATCATTTAAACTCGTTTTTAAATCGGTGCTTGCTTTACGTTGCCCAATAATCAAAGCACATCCCACCCCATATTCACCAGCAGAAAATTTTTTGGTATAGCTACCGGGAATTACAACACTTCTTGCTGGCACAATGCCTTTCATTTCTACAGGTATCGTACCGCTTACATCTATTATTTTTGTTGATTGAGTCAATACGACGTTTGCACCTAATACCGCTTCCTTTTCCACTCTTACTCCTTCCACTACGATGCATCTGCTGCCAATAAAACAACCATCCTCTATAATTACGGGGCTAGCTTGTAAAGGCTCCAATACTCCACCAATACCAACGCCACCACTTAAGTGTACACCCTTACCAATCTGAGCACAACTGCCAACCGTAGCCCATGTATCTACCATGGTGCCTTCATCTACATACGCACCAATATTTACATAGCTCGGCATCAACACAACATTCTTTGCTAAGTATGCACCATATCTTGCTACAGCATGAGGCACTGCACGTACTCCAAGCTCTTTGTAATTTTTTTTCAACAGCATCTTGTCATAAAATTCAAACGGAGCCACATCCCAGGTTTGCATTTGTTGAATTCCAAAGTATAAGAGTATTGCCTGCTTCACCCATTCATTCACTTGCCAACCATCTTTAGCAGGCTCTGCCGTTCTTAGTCTTCCCTTATCCAGTTCTTCTATCACTGCCCGAACTGCATCAGTGTATTTTACATCTTTCAACAACTCACGGTTACTCCAGGCTTCAAGAATTAATTCTTTCATTTTATTAAAATAATTTTTGCGAAAATAAATTTTATTATGATACCAGCGGAAGTAATTCTAATCAACAGCATTCTACAGATTAAATATTTTATAAACTTATTTCATAAAATCAGTTTACCTTCCAATAGCTATTGGGACATTTATTAAGGATACATTTACTCTATAAACTTCGGATACGGAAATGGGCTTTTTCCCCGACAAGACTTTGTATGGATTCTATTACAATTAAAATTGTTTCATCATGGAATCATCAGCATTATTAAGCGTCTTATTACCTCTGGCTTTGGGTATTATTATGTTTGGCTTGGGTTTATCACTGTCTGTTGCCGATTTTTCAAGAGTTATAATCTATCCAAATGCTGTCATTATTGGATTACTCTGTCATATGCTCATCCTTCCTGCTGTTTGTTTTGCAATTGCAAAATTATTTAACCTCACACCCGAACTTGCAGTTGGATTAATTCTATTGTCGGCTTCGCCCGGTGGAGTTACATCAAATTTTTTTAGTCATCTTGCCAAAGGGGATGTTGTATTAAGCATCACACTTACTGCTATTGCCAGTTTGCTCTGCATTTTTAGCCTCCCTCTTATAGTTAATTTTTCTATGCAGGTATTTATGGATGAAAGCAGGTACATCCCACTACAGTTTATGGAAGTGTTGCAGATTTTTATCATTATAATGGTTCCGGTTATTATCGGTATGATAGTTCTTAAAAAGAATCCTTTATTAGCTGTCAAACTGCAAAAACCGGTTAAACTATTTTCTCTTTTATTTCTTTTAGCACTTATTTTAATGCAGGTAATTAAAGAAAGAGAAAATCTTGGATCTTTTTGGCAACAAACAGGAATGGCGGTTCTTAGTTTTAATGTAATCAGTCTGGTAGCTGGGTTTTTTATACCCCGGCTTATTAAAATTTCAATAAAACAATCTATCGCAATAAGTATGGGAGCCGGAATTCGTAATGGTACACTGGCTATCACAATAGCCCTGACCCCCTCCTTATTAAATAATAGTACGATGTCTATACCTGCTGCAATTTATTCTTTGGTAATGTACTTTACAGCTTCTTTATTTGGGTATATAATCTCAAACAAAGGGAAACAAAAACTGAGTTGAATCAGTTCAATTTTACACATTATACTTTTTGCCCGTCCATTATTCATTCATTTTTCCGAATGTTTATCGAATACCACAATTTGATATTTCTTATTTACAATGGGCTGTAATAATTACCTTTAATATTTATGAATATATTAGTTCGTCTGCCCAACTGGCTTGGAGATATGGTAATGAGTATTCCTTTTCTTGAACAACTGCAAAAGGAATATTCAGCTGCTTCAGTAAGTGTAATCGTAAAAAAAGAATTAGAGCCCTTACTTCAATATTTCCCAGCAGTCAACACAAAATTTATTTTTTCTAAATCAGAATTTCCGGGTGTCAGGGGTGTATATCGTTTCGGAAAGCAGATCAAACAAAATAATAAGTTTGATTTGTATTTTTCTTTACCTGATTCATTTTCCTCTGCTGTAATGGGTTGGGCAAGCGGTGCAAAAAAAAGAATTGGATATCGGAATGAAGCCCGTTCTTTTTTATTTACAAAAGCATTGAAGAAAAATAAATCACTTCATAGGACGATGCAATATGTAGATTTATTACAACAGTTTAAAGGCAAGCAGTTTTTAATAAATGATTTAAAATTTTCAACTATATCTGATTCTCCCAAAACGAAATCAATTATTATCAATATTCATTCAGAAGCAATTTCCCGTCGCTTGCCTAAAGAAAAAGCAATCTCTATTATTAATCAGTTGCAAAAAGATATTTCTGTGCCTATAATTTTAATCGGCGGACCCAGTGATATGGCATTCACACAGGAAGTAATTAATGCTTTTCCAAACCCAGGTAACATAATTAACAAAGCAGGCACTACAAATCTTACCGAGTTGTCATTTTTAATGAGTGGAGCATCTGTAATGCTAAGTACCGATTCCGGCCCTGCTCATATTGCCAATGCCATTGGTTTACCATTGATTGTTTTATTTGGTGCAGGAAACGAAAATTCAACTGCGCCATTTAATAGAGCAAACAGAACAATTATACGATTAGGGCAACTGCCTTGCGAACCTTGTATAAAAAATACCTGTCAATATGGTTTGCCTAAGTGCCTGGAACAATTAGATGAAACCAAAATTTCAAATGCAGTATTACATTATTTAAAATAATAGCTTGAATATGAAATGGGAAACACTATCATCTGAATATTTATTCCGTCACGAACCTTATTTAGTTTTAAGAAAAGATGTATGTAAGCAACCAAATGGAAAAATTGTACCTGCTTATTATGTAGTAGAACTTCCCATGTCGGTAATTGTTTTTCCAGTTGTAGATAATCAAGTGATGCTCATAAAGCAATACCGACATCCGGTAGAAGAAGTTTTATGGGAACTGCCTGGCGGGTTTTCAGAAAAGCATGAATCAGCATCCGTTGCTGCACTACGTGAATTAGAAGAGGAAACAGGATATAAATTTTCATCGGTAAAAGAGCTGGGAAAAATAGCAGCCAACCCCGGGATATTAAATAACTACACACATCTATTTATAACAGATGGTGACTACGAAAAAACTGAACACCAGCATGATGAGCTTGAAGATATCCAATTGCAATTTTTTTCTTTTGATAAATTAATTGAAATGATAAGAAAAAATGAAATACTCCAATCCATGCATTTGAATGCCTGTCTCTTATCATTAATGCATCTCAATAAATTAAAATTTAGTTAGATACTTACTAAAACCGAACTTCCTTCAACCTTCTCAATATCTGCAATTATATTTGCAGGGTATGGATATCAACTGCACTGAAAAAGAGTTACTCATATTTGAAAAAATTGCTCAGGCTGCTGAGAAATTGGGATACCCATGCTATTTAATCGGTGGGTTTGTTCGGGATAAAATTTTAAATAGAAACACAAAGGATATTGATATTGTTTGCATCGGAGATGGAATAGAACTTGCAAATGCTGTTGCAAAAAAATTTAATCCAATACCTAAGGTAAATTTTTTTAAAACATTTGGAACTGCTAATATAAAATTAGAAAATACAAATAGTAATGAGTCTACTTTGATCCCTCCTTCGGGGGGTGGGGGGGCATTTGATATAGAATTTGTTGGCGCCAGAAAAGAAAGTTATCAATCTGACTCACGTAATCCTGCAATTTTACCTGGTACATTAGAAGATGATCAGTTTCGCCGCGATTTTACAATCAATGCGTTTGCAATCAGTTTAAATAAAAAAGACCTGCTTTCCGGTGAGGCGGGTTTTGGAAAATTAATTGACCCGTTTAATGGGTTAGAGGATTTAAAAAATAAAATTATCCGTACTCCGTTAGATGCTGTTCAAACATTCAGCGACGATCCGTTACGTATGATGCGTGCCATCCGGTTTGCAACACAACTCAATTTTACCATTGAAGAAAAAGCATGGCAGGGCATAAAAGATAATGTAGATCGGATAAAAATAATTACACAGGAGCGTATAACCGACGAGTTGAATAAAATTATTGCAAGTCCCAAACCTTCTGTTGGTTTTGACCTGTTATTTCAATCGGGTCTGTTGCAGATAATTTTTCCTGCTATGGTAGACCTTGCCGGCGCAGAATATAAAGATGGTATGGGGCACAAGGATAATTTTTATCACACACTCCAGGTGCTTGATAATATTTCTGAGAAAACAGAAGATCTATGGTTACGCTGGGCTGCTGTGCTGCATGATATTGCAAAACCCGTAACTAAAAAATTTGAAGAAGGGCATGGTTGGACTTTTCACGGGCATGAAGCAGTGGGTGGAAGAATGGTGACGAAAATATTTACTAAACTTAAATTGCCACTGAATGAAAAAATGCGATTTGTAAAAAAATTAGTGGAACTGCATTTAAGACCTATCAGCGTAACAAAAGAAAATATTACAGACTCTGCTATACGGCGATTGTTGTTTGATGCAGGGGAGGAGTTTGATGCGTTGATGATCTTATGCGAAGCAGACATCACATCAAAGAATAAATGGAAAGTAAAAAAATTTTTAGAAAATTTTAAATTGGTTCGACAGCGTTGTCAGGAAGTGGAAGAAAAAGACAGCATCCGTACCTGGCAACCACCCATAACGGGTGAAATAATTATGGAGACTTTTGGTATCCGGCCTTCTAAACCGGTTGGTGATCTTAAGAATGCAATTAAAGATGCAATACTTGATGGCGTAATTCCAAACAATTTTGAGGATGCGTTTGCATATATGATTTTATTGGCAAAAGAAAAAGGATTTGTTCCAGTAAATCCTTAGTGCAATTCTGTTGTTATACAGACTAAATCTGTAAATTTGTTTTATGGCAATTTTAAAATTCAGGGTTTATTTAGAGGAGGACGAAAGTGTTTATCGTGACATTGCAATCCGTCATACCCAGAAGTTTTTTGATCTGCATGAAATTATTTTAAAATCATTTGAATTTGATAATAAACATAAAGCTACTTTCTATCGTAGCAATGATAATTGGGCACAGGGTAGGGAAATTGCCCTGGAAGTTTATGATAATGAACATAAAGCCCCTCCATTACTGATGAATGAAACTGCGTTGGGCACTGAGATACGTGATACCAATCAGAAATTTGTTTACCGGTACGATTTTAATAAAAGCTGGATGTTCTTAATAGAGCTTATCAATGTTTCTAAAGAAGAAAATCCACGAATTTCATATCCGGCAATCGTACGTACAGAAGGTATAGGGCCGAGTCAGTACGGTACAAAAAGTTTGCTTGGCGATAAGTTTGCAGATGTTGAGGAGAAATATGATTTATCAAAAGGTGCCGAAGGGTTTGCTCAGAAAGATTCGGATGGTGAAGATTTGGATTTGGGCGAAGACGAAGTAGCTACGGATGAAATTGCGAATGATGAAAGCAGCGAAGAAGTTTAACGATTGAAACTTCAACTGTAAGAAATGGAAATTGAATATAGAACATTGGCATTGAACATTTCTTAATTATGAATTGGAAAACTCTCACTTCAGAATATCTTTTCTCCGATCTCTGGTTTAAAATACGCAAAGACAAATGCGAAACACCGCAGGGGAAAATTGTTGATCCGTATTATGTTTATGAATTTCCAACTTGGGTAGCGGCTTTAGCATTAACAGAGGATAACAAAATAATAATGGTCCGGCAATACCGCCATGCACTCGGAGAAACCTGTATTGAATTGCCTGGCGGTTGTGTGGATGATACGGATGCAACTTTTGAAAATGCAATTGCCAGAGAGTTGAAAGAAGAAACCGGGTATCGTTTTTCGTCTTATATATATCTTGGAAAAATTTCTGCCAATCCTTCCACCAATAATAATCTCTTGCATATGTTTCTTGCAAAAGGAGGTAAACTTACCGGCAAACAGCAATTAGACGGGAACGAAGAAATCGATGTTGAATTCTATTCATTTGATGAAGTAAAACAAATGCTGCGGGATAATAAAATAATGCAGGCAATGCATGTTACCTGTATTCTATATGCATTTGAAAAACTTAATGAATTGAAGTATTAACCTCGCCAATTAAAAATACACTTCCGGCGATAACAATCAAATCATCCTTGTGAGCATTGAACATCGCTTGCTTTACTGCGGCATTAACATTCGAATAGATTTCGCCTTTCAAATTAAACTGTGCAGCTTTTTCATTCAGAATATCAGCTCCCAAAGCCCTGGGAATAGCAGCCTGGGTAAAATAATAATGTGCCGTACGGGGAAGTAGTGATAAGATTGAATCAATATTTTTATCTTTTACCATACCTGTAATAATATGCAACTTATGAAAGCTGGTCAATTCAATCTGACTTACCAGTTGTTTTATGCCATCTTCATTATGTGCTACGTCTAATATAACTCTTGGGTGCTCATAAATCATTTCCCATCTGCCATGTAAGCCTGTCAGTTTTTTTGTTTTTTGCAGCCCGGTTTTTATTGCATTATCGGTAAGTTCAAAATTCATGTTTTTTAAAACAGTGCTAGCTTCCAATACTGTCAGTATATTTTTTGTTTGGTAAATTCCAGGTAAGTCAAGATGAAATATTTTATGATCAGTTTTGTGTTGCATTTCCACTTCTGCAATCAATTCATGATTTTCCCATCGCCAGTCTCTCACATTTCTTTTTTCTGCGGCGAAATGTATTTCAGCATTTTCTTCATTTGCCTTTGCTTTGAATATGCTTTTTGTTTCAGGAGTTGTTTCACCAATTACAACCGGCACATTTTTTTTGATAATCCCGGCTTTTTCCATTGCAATTTTTTCTAATGTATCTCCTAATATATTCATGTGATCATAACCGATATTGGTAATAACCGAAAGTTTGGGTGTTATGATATTGGTGCTGTCCAATCTTCCTCCTAATCCGACTTCGATGATTGCAATATCTACTTTTTGCTTTTCAAAAAAATCAAAAGCCATTGCCACAGTTATTTCAAAAAAGCTGGGTTCAATTTCTTCTATCAAAGGTTTTATTCTTTCAGTAAATTCAATGACGAACTCTTCATTGACCATTTCAAGTATATTATTACCCGAACATTTTATTCTTTCTCTGAAATCTTTTAAATGAGGAGACGTGTAAAGCCCCGTTTGATAACCAGCCGAATGAAGGATAGCAGCCAGCATATGACTTACAGAACCTTTTCCATTCGTACCTGCAATATGAATTGATTTAAATTTTGTTTGCGGGTTTCCTAAATACGCACAAAGTTTTATGGTGTTTGTCAAATCTTCTTTATATGCGGCAGCGCCGATACGGCTAAACATTGGCAGGCGGGAAAATAGATATTCGATAGTTTGCTTGTACGTCATTTAAGTATTTGCAGCATCGTCATTTTTAATAAAATCAATTTTTTCAAAAATATGTTTTTATATGCCATAAATTAAAAATGCCACCCCGGAATTCCGGGATGGCATTTAAAGAATGAATTATATATTTACCCTTTCACCTTAAAATCGAACTTAATTGTTTGTTTAAAACCGCCGTCATATTTTGGATAAGCAATTTGAGAAGCACGACGCTTTGCAATATCCACCTGGGACCGGTTACTGATTGTTGATCCACGTGGTTGATAAGAAGATGAAATCAATTTACCATTATCATCAACAGAAATATCTAATGCTACGACTCCACTTTCATTAAAATCATCTTCAAAACTTGCACTTGGCATATTCACTACTCGTATTCCCAAATTTCTGGGTGTGCCAGTATATCTTGTTCCGGTTGGTGAGCCACCGGGACGACCTTGATCTCCATTTCCCCCAGTTATTCCCTCGCCAGTTCCTTTTTTGTATTCATCAGCACCATTGCCACCACTACCATTACCACCCAATGTTCTATTCGCAAGTGCTTTTGGTTTTGGAGCAGGCGGTGCTACAACTGTTACGGGTTTAGGTGTTGTCTTAACGGTTTTATTTTCTTTATTAATTTCTTTGGCTTCAGGTTTTATAACTGTTGGTTTAAGAATTTTTGGAGCTTCTTTTTCTGTAGCATCTTCTTCTATGTCTTTTGCATTATCAACCTCCGCTTTTACCGGTGATGCAGGTGTAAATGCAATTTCTTCCCGCGGTGCAGGATCTCCAGGATTCATCGGTTGATCAGTTCCTGAACCAAAATCATCAACACCCAGGTTGATTTCAATATACTCACCCTGTGGAATAATTGATGGTAATTCAGGGAGTTCCCATTTTAATAAAAACATCAGAAGTATCATCGATCCGGCAAAACCGGCCGTAATCATACTGGCTTGTGTGTTTTTCTTTGTCTCAAAAGCGACTGACATAGCGTAATAGTTATTCATACAAATGTAACAGGAGGATTTTCGGGTTCAAATGAATGTTGTTCACACCTGTTGATACAACGATGCAAAGGGTGTGCAACTTGTATTGATGTAGTGCTGGGAAATGTTAAAATTTTGTTCAGGAAATTCCTTCTTATTCCATTTCTTTATCCAATTTTCCCGAAAACTCAATGTGGCAGCAGTTTCAGGATTTTTGCCATATATCACCACCTCATCTGCTGGTACTGCATATCGTGTTCAAAAATTTTGCTTGTAGTTACTTAGGTAAATCTGTAACTTTAAAAAAAAGCACTGCTATGAGAAAGTCAATTCTTATCTCCACTGTGCTCACCTTATTCCTGCTTGTACCTGCATCAATAACCTGGGCGCAAACTGTTTCTGTTACCGGAAAGGTGTATGAAAAAAACACTGTAAAAAAATCTTTTAAAACTCCACACGGCACCATTACAGCCATCTTGCCTGATGACATGGCAGCTGGGGATGTAATTTCCGGAATGGTCTTATATGAACCTGGAGGGACCAATCAAAAGAAAAAAAAAGATAACCTTGAGCAACTGATTAAGTACAATTTTTTTTTGGAAAGTGGTACTCCTGTAAGGGCAAATGTGAATGATGAATCTCCTATAGATTGGATAAGTGAAGGCAATAGATATTGGGGCAGGTTCACTGTTGCCATACCATTAAACGAAAATCAAACTTCATTACATCTACTTCTGAAAGATGCAGAGAATAAAGTAGTTGGTGAATCAAGACTTCCATTATTGGATAAAACTTTCCTGATGGCGCCAATATATTTAGATTATGGGGACGTAAAGAGTAAAGTGACAACGCCAATAATTCAAACGGATAAAAATATTTATTTGTCCGGGGAAAATGCTGCTATATCCCTGCCGCTTGTTTTTGGGAAAGTTGATTTTGAATTTTCTTTTATCAGCTTTGCCAGTCTTTCAAATACCGGGCAAAAATCTGAATCGGTGAGAAAGGAATTGCAATCTTTAGTTGGTTCACCCAGAAAAACAGTGGTACAGATACCTCTTAATGTGTATGGACCCGGGGAGATAATTCTGGAAGATAAAAATAAAAAAGTAATTGCTTCCCAAAAAATTCATGTTTTGCAATTGGAAGCAACCTCCCCAAAAACTAATTTAATGAAAGGGGAACAGACGATGCTGAATGTAACAGTAAAGGGATTGAAGGATTGCCCGGTTGATTACTTAAGGCTAACGCTGGATAATACCACTTCTGGTTTTGTGCAGTTGGGTCAGTCCAATCATGAAGAGCTGATTCTTGAAACAGTTTCTATGAATTATTCAAAAATAAAATGGGATTATATACCACAGGATAAAAAAATTAATGACCAAACGGATAAAAAGAACCTGGAAGAATATGAAAGTAATAAATTTTCACTTCAGCGTTCTGTGACAGCGCTGCAGTCAGGAGCCTTTACGCTTAATGTCGGGCTATCCTATCCATCCTCTGTTTACAATGATCCTTTCCGGCAGCAACTGGATGTTCTTAAAACCCCTGAGCAATTCAATAACTGGCAAAATGCATTGAAGAATGATCTGGTTCAAAATTTCTCTGGCGAAGGGAAACATATAAAGGAAGGAATAATTTCCTTTACAGCCGTATCATCACCCGTTGAGTTGAATGAAGCAAAATCAAGGGCTTATAATTTTGTAAGTTGGCCCAGAATAGGACAAGAAGTTGTTGTTGGTTTTTTTAGTTGCACTCTTGAAGCAGGTAATGCTGCTGTGCAAAACGCAATCAGCAATGCCGGTAATGCACCTGTTAACATCGAAGTGATTGAATCTGCATTAAAATATGCAGAGCACCAGGCTGCCATCCCAGAAAACAATACACTGAAATACGCAGTGATTAATATAAAGGAAGATCTATCAAAACTGCAAAAGGAAATAAATGATGTATCACAGCAACTTCAGATTCTCAATAATATTCAAAAAGTTTTTCATGATGCTTCGAAAGCAGCGGTGAATAATATGCGGAGATCTGCAAACGGTAATACTTTGTCAAAAGTTATCCGGGATGGAAAATTAACAGATAATGAGTACCTCAACTTTACTTATGAAAAAATGTCCGGTAATGAAATTCAAATTGAATTAGGAATGGGCTTCATTCCAGGTTCACTAAGGGATTTGATGAATTCATTTATTACAGGACAGCCTGTTAAAAAAAGCGGGAGTTTTATAGCAGCAGATATTAATACTAAAGTGAACTCTGTAATTGATTTCAGAAATGCTTTGATAACGGAAATCAGCTTTCCTTTCATGGATGTAAAGTCTAAAAGTACACCCATGGCAATTTCCCTGAAATTTAAACCCGAAGAAATAAGTTTTAAAAAAGAAACTGAGAAAACAGCAGAGCTTTCAAAACCGGATTATAAAAAGCAATGGATGCCTTCCAATTTCAAAATTGAAATAGAAGGTCTTCCCTGCAAAGAAATAAAAAGAGTTGAAAGTTTTAAAATCACTCAGAAAAATGTTGAAGAACAGATTGGCCCGGCAAAGGATAACAAAATAGTACCCGGTAAAATGGAATACCCCAACCTGGTATTCTACGTACCTGATTTTGACGGTGAGTCCTGGGAATATTGGTATAGTAATTTTGAGAAGCAAAAGATAACGGATGTGAAAAAAGGGTCTATCCGGTATTTTGATAAAAATTCTAACCAGGTTTTTGCTTTATCTTTTAAAAATATAATTCCTGTAAGTGTTCAACCATCACGAGGGCCACATCCCGGTGGAACCTATACTGTAATCGTAAAGCCGGAAACCACAATTTTAGGGTATGCGGTTTCACCTGCCCCGTTATTAAATATAAATGCAAGTACTTATGTTGCCAATGAAATTGCCGGCAATCCCTGTAATCCCGAAGGTGCAAAAACAATAAGCTGGTTATATATTGAAAAACCCTGCCGGGTAGAAATGAAAACGACCCGATCAGAAAATGTTTCCCCGGATTCGGAAGAATTCCTTGATGAGATTGCAGATTTTCTTGGAGAAGTTTCAGAAGCAGGAGCTAAAATGGGTACCCGGCTTGCAAAAGCATTTTCAATAACAAAAAGTTTTGCAATCTGGATCGAAGTAGTCAGAGATTGGGAATTCTATAAAGCAGAATATGTTTGCAGGAATGGTGTTTGGCAACATGGTGAAATGTACCTGGTAAACTCAGGCACAAAACAGGTGACTTATTGGGAGAGACTTACTGATGAAAGTGGCCAGAGCTCATGGACCAAAGATGATGATATGGGTTGGATTTGGCGTAAAGCAAATGAACTTAAAAATAACGCATGTAAATAATTAAACTGACCGTATTAGTCTGATCATCGAAGGCAAACCAACCAAAGCACCAATGCCCAATAGCAGCATCGTATTCTCTTTTGCAAAAAAACTATTTGAATAAAATATCCGGTCAATAACAATCAGGCTGATGGTAGAAATAGTAAAGCCGATAGCATTATAAATTTTCAATGCGGTTCCTTTTAAATGTTCCGGTGCATAGTTAGCTACCAATGTTGAGAACTGAGGCGAATCGGGAATGACTGCCAAACCCCAAATAAAAAGTATGGCAAGAAATAAAATGAAGGGAAGCTGATAAATAAATGGTGAAATAAAACAACAGATACCTGAAATGATTAAAGCCGTTGTTGCCACTTTAGCACTTCCAATTTTCAAAGAAAAGTAACCACCTGTTATGCAACTGATACTTCCGCTGGCAATAATGAGAAAACTCAGTAATGGAATATTTAATGAGATATTATTTTTCTCCGCATACAAACCAAGTATAATGGGTACAAACCCCCAGAAAGTATAGAGTTCCCACATATGACCGAAATATCCGAATGCTGCCTGTCTCCATTTTTTTGAGCGAAAGATTTCTGCAAAGGCATTCCATTGAAATGCTTCAGCTCTTTTTCTGTAAGGGCCATCGCCTACAAATAAAAGCATCAGAATACCGCCTATGCATGCAAATATTGAAGTGTAATACATTACCGGTTTCCAGGCTATTTCAAAATCACGGTTTTTTAATAAATGGGGAAAAGCAGTACCCAATACCAATGCGCCTAATAAAAACCCCAACGCTTTACCTAAACCTTTCTCATACCAGTCGGCTGCAATCTTCATTCCTACCGGATAAATGCCCGCTATAAAAATTCCGGTGAGAAAACGTAATGCAAATAATGATATGGCATCGGTTGCAAACCATGCTACCGATGCATTGGTTAATGCACCGAGTAATGAACTGATAAAAAATAATTTTACCGGTGAGTATCGATCAGCTAATGAAAAGAAGGCAAACACTAAAGTACCTGCAATAAAACCCAGCATGACTGCCGAGGTTACATGGCTCAATGCATACTGGGATAAATGCAGCGCTTCTTTTAACTCCGGTAAAACTGCATTGCCTGCAAACCATAAGGATGTACCGGCAAACTGTGAAAGCACAATTACCGGAAGAATAATTTTCCTGTTTATTTTTTCATTCAAGAAATTAAGAATTTATTTTTTCAGATTGGCAATTATCAAACCTGCTACAACTAAAATAAAACTTATCAGGTGAATGGAAGTAATTTTTTCATTGAGTAAAATAACGGCTTCGATACTGCTGAAAACCGGGATCAAATTTCCAAATAAAGCAGTTCTGCCCGTTCCTAATAAGCCAATGGCTTTATTCCACATAAAAAAGCAAATTACCGAAGTGCCAAGACCTAAATAAAAAATAGCACTCAGGTTGGAAACATTTATAGAAATGCTGCCTTGGGTGTTTATTTCAATCAGATAGAATGGGAGAAGAAAGATTGTTCCTATTAAAAAAACAACAAAAAGAAAATTGATTGAGTTCATGCCAACGGGCTTCTTTTTTACGCAGGTATTATAAACAGCAAAAGAAAATGCTGCAGCAAGCATCCACCAATCGCCTTTTGAAAAGCGGAATGAAAGAAGGTTTTCAAATTTACCCTTACTTAGTAAAAAGAGAATTCCGGTAATACAAATCAGCATCCCGATAATCCGTAAACCATTTATTTTTTCTTTTAAAAACATTCTGGCAAGAATAACTGAAATAATAGGAGAAGTGCAGGTACCTAACAATGCCATATTTATTGCTGTAGAAGTAGATTGATGACCTGCGATGTAAACAAACGTATTGAAGAGGCTTACACCTGTAATAGCCGCCAACAGAAAATACCAAATTCTGTCTTTTACAATTTTTAGTTCTGGTAATACATATTTCCATGCAAACGGAAAAAGAATAATTGTTGCTGTAAGCCAGCGATAGAATGACAAAGTAATTGGAGGGATATCATGAATTACATATTTCGCAACAATAAAATTGCCCGACCAAATTAACGTGGCAAGAACTGAAAGGCCAATACCAACAAAGATTTGTTTTTGATGATGCAGATCATTCATGGATGGCGAAAGTTACATCATACAACTTTAAGAAAATGGAGCATGGGCAAAATCCATTTCAAAATTTCCTTTAATTCTTTCTATTGATGGATTAAAGTAACCAAATTTTAAATCCGGAAATTCTTCACGTATCAGTTGCATCAGTTGACTTACACCTAAACATTCACCGGTATCTGTTACACCAATTTTTCCAAGATACCAATCGGGATCGATATTAAAATTGCGCCATTGTATCATCTTCAACCCTGTTTCTTTAATCAGTTTTCTTAAGGCTTCATACTCTGCTACACTATCTGTCATACCGGGAAAAACAAAATAGTTGATGGAAGTCCAACCGTCAAAACTGTTTACCACTTTCAGGCTTTCAACAATATCTTCAAACTGGTAATTGTTGGGACGGTAATATGGTGTATAGATTTCCTTTCTTGCAGAGTTGGTGCTTACACGAATTGAGTTTAACCCTGCCTCACAAAGTTTTCTTACTGATTCAGGATTGGATCCATTTGTATTTATGTTTATACTTCCTTTACCGGTATGTTTTCTTATTTCAATAATTGCTTCCCGAATTGTTTCCCACATTAATAAGGGTTCTCCTTCACAGCCCTGGCCAAAACTGATAATTGGAAATGGAGCTGATTCAAGATGTGGTACTGTAAACTCAACGATTTCTTCTGCAGTTGGTTTAAATGTTAATCGATCTTGTGTTGATACGATTGTTTCTTCATCGGGTTGTAATGAAATGCATCCAACACAGTTTGCATTGCATGCCGGTGAAACCGGAACCGGGCATTCCCAACGGCTTAAAGAAAGATTTCTTGCTGCAGGACAATGATAAGTCATACAGCAGTTTTCCATCAAATGTTTTACAAGACGATTCTGCGGATATGCTTTTAATAATTTTTGGGTACCTGTTTCAATTTTTAGTTTATCATAACCGGCATTTTCTTGACGTATGTCTTGTTCCGATCGAATGGCCGGTACATAAAATTTATTATTGTGCCAGCCGGCAGCCGTATAACAGAATAAGGGAAGTATGGGAGCATCTTTTTCAGATTCATATGCCGCAAGATAAAATCCGGTATGCGCCGGAGGAATAAATGCTGCTACAGCCCAACCTTTTTCACATAAACGCATTTCACCTGTTTGTACATCTATCCCAATTCCTTTTCTGCCAGGCAATTCATACAATGATCCACCATCGGGCAGTTCAATCCATTCATTTTCCGGCACCGGCATTGCATCCCAGCCGCTTCGGCCTGTGGCAAATAAAGTGGTGTCTTCAAAAATATTTCCTTTACTATCGGAGTAGAGGATGTATGGAGAGTGAGTCATAAAAGTTATTAATTCAATAAGTCATTAATCAGTCAGCAGTCTGTAATTTTCAAACTGCAATTTACAATTTGCAATCTGCAATCTTCAATTTTCAACCCTCAGTTGTTTTCTGCAAAATTCATTGAATTCCTCTTCATCTGCATCCCAGTCAGAATTGAGAATGGGTTGTTGTATAATTTTATTGTTTTTAAAATCGATTGTAACCAATCCGTCTTTCAAAACAAGGTTTGTAAGTTCATTCCATTCAATCTCCCTCCCGGGGAATGAGGGATAATCTATTTTGTTTTCTGATACAATTAATTTTAATTTCCGGTGAGCCAGTATATCGAGAAACAAAAACCCAATCAATATGAAACTAAGCCACCAGTAGGGTGATCTTGCCCAGCCGACAGCACTCCAGAGAAATATAGTACGGTGCAATTTGTCATTGATGAATTTTTTAAAAACCCGTTCAAACAAAACAAACAGGATATACAGGACGGTAACAACAATAAAAATGATGTAGAGTGTTTTATCAAAAGGTTCCGATGTTTTATTGGCCATATAAATAAAACCAATCAGGTTAAACACCGCAATCAAATCACGGATGGCTTTGTAGTATTTTGTTTTTTCGTTCTTTATTATAAGCTCGAACTGCATGCCTTAGAAAAAAATATGAATGTTTGAATTATACTCAATAGAATTAATGCTTTACAAGACTATCTTGAAGTATCGGGATAGACTGATGCAGGGACGATGATTGTAATTATAAAATTTAGTTCTGCAAAAACTAAGCGTTAGAGGATACAAGTAAATTACACAACTTAAACAGCACCCTTGCCCCCACATTCGCATCCCAATCTGTATCGCCGCCGATGCCTACTTCATTTAAATCGAAACCAACTATTTTTTTGCCACTTTTCAATAGTGTATTAAATAAATAAAAAACCTGATCCAATTCAAAACCACCTGGCACAGGTGTTCCCGTAAAAGGACAAAGCTTGCGATCGAGCCCATCAATATCAAAACTGATGAAAACATTTTGTGGCAGCTTACTTACTATCTCCTCCGAAATTTTTTTCCAGTTTTCACCTTCATATATTCTTGATTTTATTTCTTTATCAAAATAGGTGATGACCCGGTAATTACTTTCTTTTATATAGTTCCATTCATCGGCACCATAATCACGAACGCCAACCTGTACCAGTCTTTCTACCTGCGAAATTTCTTTTAGCGTATTGTACATGATGCTTGCATGTGAGTAATTAAAGCTTTCATACGCTTCACGTAAATCGCAATGAGCATCTATCTGCAAAATACCAAACGATTCATATTTCTCCGCTATCGCTTTATAAAACCCAAGTGGCACACTATGATCGCCGCCAAGTATGCCTACTAATTTATTTTTGTCAAGTAACGACTTGGTTTGTTCATGTACCCAATTATTCATATACACACTTCCTTCATTTACTTCACGCAGTGTTTTTGTCATAAACTGATTATCGTTTACATCACTACCTTCGGCTATATAATCAATATACAGTTCTGCCTCTTTGCGCAGGTAATCACTCTTCATTAAAATCTTTTTGTCGGTGCTACGCATAAAAAATCCCTGCTTCCATGCATCAGGAAAATCAGGGTCAAATAAATCTACCTGCATGCTTGCTTTAAAAACGGCATCGCAAGCACGGGCTGTACCACTGCCATAACTTACCGTTACTTCCCAGGGCACGGGTATAATAATTAATTTACTGTCTTCTTCGTTTGAGGGTAATCCGAAAATATTATTGTTGGGATTACTTACGTAGTTGGGGTCGTAGCTGGAAAGGTCAAGCATAATGCTGATTTAAAAGCGGTGCAAGTTACACGGGATTGGTATTGCATCAAAATCGGAGTTTTTTCTTTTTTTGGGCAAGCTGAGTTGCTACTATTAAGCTTTACTTGCGTCGCTCTCTTGTACTGCAACAATTCTATTGAGCATTTTCGAACAATCTTCCCTTTCTTGAACATCCTTTTATTGCAACTTTTTTTTCTGAACCACAATTGGCACATAAGAAACATAGATTTTCACATAGAGTGAAAAAAAGAAAACCTATGTGTGCATTTCTATGTGCCTATGTTTCTATTGTGGTTCAAAATCAGGTTTTCATTTACGCTGAAAAATTAATTTGCGGAAGAATAAACCTTTTCCCCATTCAAATAAGTCTTCAGCACTTTTATATTCAGCAAATCTTTTTCATCAGCCTTCATTAAATCTTTATCAAGAATAATAAAGTCAGCAAACTTTCCTTTTTCCAGAGAGCCCTTTTCATTTTCTTCAAAATTTGCTTTGGCTGCCCAAATGGTCATGCCACGCAAAGTTTGTTCTCTGGTTAATGCATTTTCAACCTGGAAACCATTTTCCGGAAATCCTTTTGCATCTTTTCTTACCACCGAAGCAAAAAAAGTATTGAAAGGCGAAATATCTTCTACCGGGAAATCGGTACCCAATGCAATCCATCCATTCTGATCCAACAGGTCACCAAATGCGTAAGCTGTTTTTACTCTTTCGCTGTTTAATCTGTCAGCAGCCCAGTACATATCGCTGGTGGCATGTGTGGGTTGTACAGACGGAATGATTGAAAAATTTTTAAATAGGGAGAAATCAAATTCATTCACTACCTGTGCATGTTCAATACGCCAGCGAAGATCGTTTTTACCTTTTAAATATTTTGCATAGGTATTTAAAATAATGCGGTTAGCACTATCGCCGATAGCATGTGTGCACATTTGAAAACCTTTACTGATTATTCTTGCTGCCACCGAATCAAAATGTGCAGGGTTACTTAATAAAAATCCAAGATGCCCGGGTTTATCACTGTAAGGTCTCAGCAAGCATGCACCTCTGGATCCTAAAGCACCATCGCCATATACTTTAAAGCTTCTTACATTTAACCGATCGGTTTTTATCATACCTGTTTTCTCCAGGTAATCATAGTTTGCTTTTTCATCGCTTAACATTACATATAAACGCATTTTTAAATCACCCGTTTTTTGCATGGCATTTAATTTGTCAACTGTTGCATATCCCAAACCGCAATCATCAATGGTAGTTAAACCAACAGCAAAACAATTTTGCTCGGCTTGTTTCAAAGCTTTCATCATTTGTTCATCTGAATTGCCGGTTGCTTTTGCTGATACTAAATCAATCGCATTATCAATTAATATTCCTGTCAATTTTCCATTTTTCACTTCTAGATCACCACCGGTTAATTTGTCTCCTGCTTTTACGCCGGCAATTTCCAGTGCTTTGTTATTTGCAATGGCTCCATGTCCATCAATCCTTGAAAGTAATACAGGTCTGTCTGGAAATAATTCGTTCAGTTTTTCATTGGTAGGAAAATCTTTGACATCCCAGTCATTCTGATCCCAGCCCCGGCCAATCAGCCAACCTTCTTTGTTTTCTTTATCAAAGGCTTTTAATTTTTCTAAAATTTCATCCCAACTTTTCGTTCCAACAAGATTTGCACGCAGCAATCCTGATGCATAGCCTACAAAATGTGCATGGGCATCTATAAAGCCCGGGTAAATAAATTTTCCACCGGCATCTAATTTTTCTATTATCGTATATGCTTTTTCCAGTTCATCCTTTTTCCCCGTTGCAATTATTTTTCCATCCGATACCAGCATCGCTTCAGCAATGGAAAAAGAAGTATTGACGGTATAAATTGTAGCATTAAAAACTAATAAATCTGCTTTGGGTTTTTGGTTGCAGGAAAAAAACATAAAAGTTAATAACACTGCGGTTGTTGATAAATTACGTTTCATAAATATTAAATCTTAAATATTAGTTATTAAATTTTTCCGGATGTTTTTTATTAAAAATAGTTCTGTCCTGAAATGCTTTTGCCGCCGCTAAGATAGTGGCTTCATCATATAAATTTCCAATCAGCGTTATACTTACTGGAGTACCGGTGGCATTGAAACCAATTGGCATACAAACAACAGGATGACCGGTAAGATTAGTCAAGGCTAATTGTCTTCCGCTAAAACTTGGAATAATGACTACGTCATAATTTTTCATAAAATCATTAAATGCTTTGCAAAGATTATAACGGTAACGGTTTGCATTGATATATTCCACTGCCGGTATCATCTGACCACTGCGAAACGTATTGGGCCAAAAATTTTTGTCCTGTCTTTCTATCAGGTTATCCCGGTTGCTTCTTGTCAGTTCATCAAATGCGGCGGCACTTTCTGCACCAAGAATTAAGCTGATAAAATTTACCGGATAAAGTGTTGAATCCGGAAAATCAATTGCTTTCAGATCTGCTCCTAATGATTTATAAACTTCCAACACTTTTTTTTCTGGAGCATCTGCCCCTAATCTCTTAAAATAATTTTCAGCATAGGCAACCCTTAATTTTTTAAAATCAGAAACACCCGTGTAATTGAAATTTTTATCTACTGAGCCGGGATCTTTTCCATCAGTGCCTTTTATATAATTAAAAACAATTGCTGCATCTTCAGCGCTTCTGCATATCGGTCCTATTTTATCAAGACTCCAGCAAAGTACCATTGCACCTGAGCGACTAACTGATCCAAATGTTGGTCTCAATCCGGTTACGCCACATCTAGTAGCAGGCGATACAATTGAACCCAATGTTTCAGTTCCAATAGCAAATGGTAACAGACCTGCAGCTGTTGCTGCTGCCGAGCCTGCCGATGATCCACTTGAGCCTTGCTTCAGGTTCCAGGGATTTTTTGTTTCACCTCCAAACCATTTATTATTATTTGCCAGTGCACCCATCGAAAGTTTTGCACAAAGAACAGCACCAGAATTTTTAAGCCGGGTGTATACATAAGCATCTTCATCTATCACCTGATCTTTATAGGGTGTACTGCCCCAGGTTGTTTTATATCCCTTAACCGAAAACAAATCTTTTAATCCATACGGAATCCCATGTAATACGCCACGGTATTTTCCATTTTTTATTTCTTCATCTGCCCGCAGAGCTTGCGCAATAGCAGTATCTTCTGTCAAGGTTATTACACACTCCAGCGTATCGCCCCATTTTTTTAAACGGGCAATAAAAAATTTTGTAAGCTCCAGGGATGTTATTTTTTTTGTTTTAATTAAACCAGCTAATTCAGGAATAGAATAAAAAGCTAAATCATTTTTGTTTTTTGGCATTTGCATATCTGCCCGGTAAGG
>JANOFP010000073.1:0-4010 GCA_031413675.1 Bacteroidota bacterium | reverse complement strand
CATGGTTGGCTATACGATTTAAGTTAACAGGTTTGGGTTCGCAGGGGTGGGATTAAGATTCGAATTGCTAAATTGATGAATGAAATTGACAACTAATTAAAATAGACTCTAATTTTACGTTAAAGCACAGTATATTACATTAACGGTAACAGCAACGAATTTTGTATGAGTGAAAAAATAAAAAAATCCACAAAGAAAGAAGAAAAAGAAATGTCACCCACTGTGCCGCAAAAGAAAACCAAGAAAAAATTTGAGGAAGAAAATTTTGTTGACACTTCAAAAGCAGTTTGGAATTACTCGTTACTTACAGATGAAGATGTAAGAAATTATCAACAGGGTACACATTATACTTTATACGAAAAAATGGGTTCTCATTCCATCGAAGTAAATGGAATCTGGGGAATGTATTTTTGTGTATGGGCTCCTAACGGAACTTCCGTATCGGTAATCGGAAATTTTAATAGTTGGTATCCGCACTTGCATGAGTTATATCCGCGTTGGGATAAAAGTGGAATCTGGGAAGGATTTATTCCGGACTTCAGGATTGGTGAAGTTTATAAATATCATATCGTAGGTTATAAAAAAAGAGAACAGGATAAAGGTGATCCCTTTGCAAATTTTTGGGAGAAGCGGCCACTTACAGCAAGCATCTCCTGGGATCTGCATTATGATTGGGAAGATGCTGCGTGGATGAAGAAAAGAAAAAAACATAATTCTCTCGATGCACCCTGGAGTGTATATGAAGTACACCTGGCAAGCTGGCAACGACCTGATAAAAATGATGAAGAAACTTACAACACATACGAGCAGTTAACGGAACGCTTAGTTCCATATGTAAAAGAAATGGGGTTTACACATGTGGAGCTGATGCCTGTAATGGAACATCCTTTCGATGGTAGCTGGGGTTATCAATGCTGTGGATTTTTTGCAGCCACATCCCGGTTTGGAGATCCGCAAGGGTTGATGCGGTTAATCGATGAATTTCACAAAGAAGATATTGGTGTGATACTCGATTGGGTGCCTTCACATTTTCCCTATGATGCACATGGGCTATTTATGTTTGATGGTACGCATACGTATGAATATGCAGATATGCGTAAAGGATTTCATCCCGACTGGAACAGCTATATTTTTAATTATAAAAGAGGCGAAGTAAAATCTTTTCTGATCAGCAGTGCCCGATATTGGTTTGATAAATTTCATATTGATGGAATAAGAGTAGATGCAGTTTCATCCATGTTGAAATTAAATTATTCACGAAAGCATGGACAATGGGAGCCAAATGAGCATGGTGGTGATGGTAACCTGGAAGCTATTGCATTTATCAAAGATTTAAATCAAACCATATTCCGCGATTTTCCGGACGTACAAATGATTGCAGAAGAAGCAACCGACTGGCCGGGTGTAAGTAAACCAACAACGAGTGATGGATTAGGTTTTGGTATGAAATGGATGATGGGCTGGATGCATGATACACTTGATTTTTATAAATTCGATCCATTACACCGTCAGCATCATCAGGATAAATTTTCGTTCAGCATGATGTATTTCTATGATGAGAATTTTATGTTACCCTTTAGTCATGATGAAGTGGTACATGGCAAAAGCCCTATGTTGTATAAAATGCCGGGTGACGAGTGGCAGAAATTTGCCAACCTGCGACTGATGTACTCGTATATGTGGACGCATCCGGGTGCAAAACTTTTATTTATGGGTTGCGAATTCGGGCAAACCAATGAATGGAATTATAAAAGCGAATTGGATTGGCAATTATTACAATTTGAACCGCATAAATTATTAAAGAATTGTGTTACCGGATTAAATGGATTATTAAAAGATGAACCTGCGATGTACGAAAATCAATTTAATATTAATGGGTTTGAATGGGTTGATTTAAATCACCGTGCCGAAGGTGTAATTGTTTACAAGCGAAAAGGGAAAAAAACAAAAGATGATTTATTGGTTATTTTAAATCTCACACCTGTGGTACGAAATAATTGGGAAATACATGTATCGGGTAAAAAATATACAGAAGAAATATTCAATTCCGATTCAAAGAAATTTTATGGAACAGGCAATGTATTTAATCCTGAAATAATAACCGAACTCACAGACAAAAAAGATAAATGGTATAAAATAACCATTAACCTTCCACCATTAGCAGCAGTTATATTGAAATAATTTTAAATTTATAAGCGGAGTAAGCGGGAAGGGGTTAAAAGAGTTTTGTGTAATCCTCCTTATCTCTTTTTCATCGCTTAGTTAAATTTCATTCACCCAGCATTGCAGCCAGGGCAAGTAATTCTTCTTTTTTATAATTATCCTTTTCTGAAGTAAAACATTTTGAATATTCTTCCAGTAAAAACTGGATAATTTTTTTATTTCTCAAGGGTTTGAAATACACACCTACCGGAGGAACAGCGATTCGCTTAAAATAATTTTCTACATCCGTATGTGTAAATACTTGTCCGGATGATGGATCAATAAAAAATTCAATTTTATTAATGGGGTTAGGGAGGTTTTCATCTGAGTATCCGGGTTTGAAGTAAGCAAGCACAGATTGTTTGGGAATATTGATTGCCTTTACCGGAATATCCAGCAATTCACATAAGGCTAAATAAAGTACCCCATTAGCCGTCTGGTTACCTCTTTTTGTTTCCAGTACTTTATGAATCAGAAAATCGTTGGGTTCTTTATAATTTACTTCATGCCCCTTAAATCCGAAATAACTGTAAAGAATGCTGGACACAATATTAATTTGCTCAAGCGGTGTCAGATAATTATTTAGTTCTAACCAGATATTACGTCTAATTTTTTCTATTTCCTGGTAAACAATTGTATTGCTCATATCAGGATATGCAAATTTACTTACCAGTAACGCTCCAGCCATTAAATCAAAATGACCCGTGATATTCCACTGATGAAATTCACTATACAAATCACGGTAATGTAATTTATGAATGATGATTTCAATACGACCTTGTATTTCTTCGTTGGGAGTTGTTTCCCATAAATGTTCAAGATTGGGGATGATTGGTTTGCCGTAGTCAACAATTTTTTGAGTTACGGCATCAAAGACTTCCAGATCGGGATCGTCTATCAAATGTAAAAGGGCATTTATTTCGTTGGTGGTTTCCATGATATTGTTAAAGACACAATATCCAACCAGAAAGCCGTATTCTATTCGATGTCTTTTCCACAGGTGGGGAGAAGCAAGCTTTGATTAAAATTTAAGTACAGACTGCCGACGAGCAAGTGTAAAATTTAATCTTTAACAAACAAAGCTTTCAGCTCAGAGGCATCATTGGCTTTCATTTTTCCACCAAGTATTAATCGTATTTGTCTTCTTCTCAAAGCACCTTCATACAATTTTTTCTCTTCATCTGTTTCAGGAATCATTTGTTCAATTACTCTGGGTTTTCCGTTAGGATCAAGAGCCACGAAAGTATAATAAGCCTCGTTACTTTTATATTTATATTGATGCAATACATCTTCTCCCCACACATTCATATGTACCTCCATCGAAGAATTAAATGCCCGGGACACTTTTGCTTCGATATGAACCACATTCCCCAATTTGATAGGTGCTTCAAAAGAAATATTATCAACCGATGCTGTAACTACCGGTGCATTACAATGTTTCATAGCTGCTAGTGCAGCTGCTATATCCATCCAGTACATCAGACGGCCACCCATTAAATTACCAAACAAATTGGTATCGTTTGGTAAAACCAATTCAGTCATAATCACCAAACTCTCAGTAGCTTTTTTAGTTCCCATTTATAAAATTTGTACAAAGATAATGGAGTGAGTGTGTATTGGGCAATCGATTTAAACCGGTGATTAGAATCATATTTATTTTATTGCTGGCATCCATTACTTTTGCCCATAATAATTGCCAGTTATGAATCAACAGACTGTTATATCATTTGATAACACCGAATTAGCCTTCAAGTATAAATCGGATGCAGCATTAAGTAAAGCACAGTTTCTTTTTTCATCAATGGGTA
>JANOFP010000072.1:0-1612 GCA_031413675.1 Bacteroidota bacterium | reverse complement strand
ATCTTAATTTTCATTTTGATCCAAAATATAAAATTGGAATTATATTAGGGGTTATCTGCGCTTTGCTTATGGCTTTTGTTATTATTTATATCCGACAATTTGTTCAGCGTATCAATACTGAAACAGTACTTACTTACCAATTAAGCGGGGGGTTTATTGCACTTACTGCGGTTATGCCGATCTATCTTTATTATTTACCTACAGAAAAACTCTTGCCAACACTGGAAGATTTTGGATGGTTGATTGTGCTTGCATGGTTTTGTTCTGTATGGGCATTTAACTTATCAGCCGTGGCATTAAAAAAACTTTCGGCATTCACGGTAAACTTGAGTTTCAATTTGGAACCCGTGTATGGAATTTTGCTCGCTTTTATCTTTTTTGGCGAAAACAAAAACCTGAGCAAATGGTTTTACTTTGGCTTTGCATTAATTGCAGTATCGTTAGCGGTACATGTTATATTAGTATTAAAAGAAGAGCGAAGGAAAAAAGCAAATAACAAGATTGAAGAAACAAAAATAGGAGACAAATAACCCGTAGAGCCTGGTGAATAAAAATAAGAATGAAAAAATTGTAGATGGAAGTAAACACATATCATAAAAATATAATTGAATATTACAACTCAACTGAACATTCATATAAGGATGCATGGGATTTAAGTAACAGTCTTGCTATTCACTATGGATATTGGGATGAAAAAATCAAAAGCTTTCCCGAGTCTTTATTGCGGATGAATGAAGTGATGATGGAAACTGCCGGTATAAAAGCAAACGATAATGTATTGGATGCAGGATGTGGAGTAGGCGGCAGCAGTATTTTTATTGCAAAAAATACAGGCTGTACGGTTACGGGTATTACACTGAGTGAAAAGCAAATTCAGCAAGCTAAAGTAAATACTGAAAAAAATAATTTGAGTGATAAAGTTCAGTTTGCACAAATGGATTATTGTAATACTGATTTTGCAGATGAAAGCTTTGATGTAGTATGGGGCTGCGAGAGTATCTGCTACGCAGACAATAAAGAAAAATTTATTAAAGAATCGTTTCGGTTGTTAAAACCGGGTGGCCGGTTGATCGTTGCAGATGGGTTTGTTACCGATTTTAAAAATAATGAAAACCCGGTTATTCGAAAATGGATTGATGGCTGGCAGGTAAATTATCTTGAATCGCCGGAACGTTTTAAGCAATTCATGCACTCAGTGGGGTTTGATAAAATTCAGTACCGGGATATTTCAAAACACGGAAATCTCAAGGATGGTATACAACTTTTGTCAAAAAATGTATACGACGCAATTTTATTAGATCTTTGTTTACCAGACAGTAGCGGTATTAATACATTTGAAAAGCTCTATGCATCGGCTCCACATATTCCTATCATTATATTAACAGGAGTTGAAGATGAAGAGATTGTTATTAGCTCGTTACAAAATGGAGCACAGGATTATTTAATAAAAGGAGAAATAATATGATTAATGTATTGACATTTAATAACCGAATAATATTAAATAAATGAACAAAAGAATGAATCTAATTTCAATAATTAATTTTATCACTTAAATGTTGATATTCAACAATAATAAAAAGAATCAATTACCTCTTTTAAACAAAAATATTTT
>JANOFP010000071.1:0-8192 GCA_031413675.1 Bacteroidota bacterium | reverse complement strand
TTGATAATGGCATTAATCATAAAATATTTTCTCCGGAGGAAATTGATCAGATATTAAAAATTATTTCTCCATTTGAAAACATTGCAAGAACACCCTGGCTGGAAAAAAATTACCAGCGGGACAAAATTTTACAACGTGGCTCTCAAAATTATGGCCCCCGGTTTAACGGCCTTTACCAGGATCTGGCCTATTTATATGCAGCTATTGGTAAAACCGAAATGGTTCTGCAATGCATGGATACTTTACTGAAGTACCAGGAGAATTTTTACCAGAACGATTATTCTACACATACTGAGAATGCCTCGAACATTGCGGCAGTGTTTTATATTTATGGTACAACAAACAATCTCGATAGTTTTGTTCAGGGGTATTGTTTGCGAAAAAATATCAGCACTGTTGAATTCTATAACCGCTTAGTTTCATGGGCAATCATCGATAATACTGTCAGTACAAACGCAAATTTTTATGCCGGTGGCGGTGGGCAGACTTTGTCCAATCTGAATATTAAGTTGTCAAGTGATGAGATGCTCACATTTTTCTTTTCGAAATTGAAGGAAGAAATTATTAAAATAAAAGATAATGATGACAGGAATTTTAACCTGGCAGTTGTTCTGAAAAATGAAGGTGTTTTTGTAAACTACAGAAATGAACTCAGAGGCAAAGCAAATTCCCCGGCTGAAGAACAGTACAAAGATGCCGTTAAGTATTATCATCAGGTATCAAAAGAATATTTGAATCAATCAATTTCTGCTATAGGAAGTACAGGTACTGATTTACTCAGTATGCCAAGAAAGTATCTTTTTCTTTATCCTGATTACCGTGTTTCGTTTCATCCTGGTGAACCAAGAAATACTTTTCAATTTTATAATACGGGCTCTTTTATTGGATATTTATCACATCATCATTTGTTTGATTCACTTTATCAGAACAATGATGAATTCAAGTATTTTGAGCTTTGGCTGCTCGATTACCAGGTTGCCATGTCTTCCCGTGATTGGCTTCTGCATGACCCAATGCCTGATACTTTAATGAATCTGTTGGCTTCAAAACTGGAAGAAAGAAAAGCAAATCAATCAGCCGATCTGAATATTCTTTATCTACACCTAAGTGATATTGCATTTAATTCGAAGAATGCAGAGAAGGGAATAGCATACCTTAAAAAAATACAGCCTGAAAAACTGCTCAATGCATTTCAATATAAACTACTCAATTTTGTTAATACCTATTCTTTTGAGTTGGTGGGAAAAGCGATTGCCGATTTATCCGTAAACAATCAATTTGATTTAGCTTATTCTTTTCTCAATGTCTTTAAGAAAGAAGTAAACCGTTCTTCGCTTTATGCCTATGCCAGCCAGTTGGTTTCTTTAAATAATCAATCTGCTGAATCGGCACAACGTTTACTTGATTCTGCTCGCACAGAAATGAACCGGTTGGATAACCCTGCTGCATTTCAACCCAACAGACACCAGGTTGCAATGGCTTTGATGTATTTGAATCCTGAAAAAAATTCAGGTGAAGCATACAGGGCAATAAAAAATTCCTTTTCTAAATTCGAAGCTATGTGGCGATTTAGCAGGGCATTTGCAATTCAGGAAAACTTGTATAAGGCACAGCAGCAGGCTCCGGGTCTTATTTCGTCTGGCGACAAAGCTGCATTTTTACAAAGCATTGCAGATGGTTATAATTTATCCAAACCAAAAAAGAAAGAATGGGAGAAATTCAAAAACAACGAACTGATTTTTGCCCGTAGATTTCTTCCTTACGTAAATGAAAATCAATAAATGACCGAACAGCAAACTATATGTCCCTATACCGGCCTTCGGTCTTTTACTGAGGAAGAAAGTCTTTACTTCAAAGGCCGTGACTTGCAGGTAGATCAGATCACTTCTCTGTTAGAGCAAAATAAATTCCTGATGGTTACAGGTGCTTCAGGGGAAGGTAAGTCGTCATTAATTTATGCAGGCCTTATTCCAAATGCAAAAGCTGGATTTTTTAAAGCGAAATACACCAATTGGATTGTTGCTGATTTTCGTCCGGAGCGTAGCCCTGTTCATAATATGGCTGAAGCATTAGCCGAAACCTTTGACACAAAACCGGCTACTATTGAAACTGAACTACGTCGCGGTTTTTCATCCCTGATCGATCTCTATACCAATTCTGATTTTTATATAGATGAAGCAAATGAACAATGGCAGACACTGGATGAAACACAAAAAAAGAATAGAAAAAGAAAGGCTGCCAACTTGTTGATCATTGCTGACCAGTTCGAAGAATTTTTTACCAACCCTGAGAATTTTTATAATGAAGCTCCTTCACAGGATTCACAAATTGTTGTGAACCTTGTTTTGGAAACTGCCCGTATTGCCATCAAAAGAAATATTCCGGTCTATGTTGTATGTACCATGCGATCTGATTATATCGGGCAATGCTCTGCATTCCGTGGCTTACCAGAGTATATTGGTTTCTCACAATTTTTTGTACCGAGATTAAAGCGAAAAGATTTAAAACAAGTAATTGAAGAACCAGCAATATTAAGTGGCAACCGAATTTCGCAGCGACTAATTGAACGTCTCGTATATGATATTGCTGATGGCGTAGATCAGTTACCGATTCTTCAACATGCCTTGAGTCAAATTTGGTTAGCCGCCAAACATGGCACCCAGGAAATGGACCTGATACATTATGCAATGGTAGGAGGTATGCCGGCTGCTGAATTACCCGATGAAGAACAATCTGATTTCCAAAACTGGTTTAATAAATTACCTCCAATCCGGCAGCGGTATTTCCAGGATACGGGCTTGAATAAAGTAATTGAAATTCATGCAAGCGTTTTGTATGAGAATGCATGGGAGTATCATAATGCTTCTTATCCGGAGAGAACTATTACACAGCAAGATGCAAAAAGGATTATTGCACTTACGTTTAGTTGCCTGACAAAGATTGATAACAGTCGTGCAGTACGTAACCGGATGTCGCTTGGGGAAATTACTGGTATTATTAATTCACCTGCGATTACACCAGAAGTAGTAAGTGAAGTACTTAGTATTTATCGTGAAGAAGGCAACTCCTTTATCCGGCCATTTAAAACTGAAGATCCTGCTACACATAAAATTTCAGCAGATACCGTACTGGATATTACCCATGAAAGTTTGATACGTAACTGGAATAAACTGAATACATGGGCCAACCAGGAATTTGAATTTTATTCTACTTACCTGGATTTTAAAAAGCAATTAGACCGTTGGAAGAGCAGTGGAAAAAGCAATGGTTTTTTATTGCCGATTGGGCCACTCACTTATTTTGAAAACTGGTATAATAAATGCAAACCGAATGTGGGTTGGATAAGGCGTTATTCAGAAATACATGAAGATGAAAAGAAAGCAACTGTTGAAGCAGAAGGCATATTAGCAGATGTTCGTGAGTTCATCAGGCGTAGTGCAAAAAAAGTAGCTATCACAAGGGCTTTTATGAAATACGGGCCTCAAAAGATTGCAACTGTAGTGGCTATTGCTGCCATGCTGATACTTAGCGGATTTTATTGGTATAATGCTGAGCAAAAGCAAAACAAAAGTGTAATTGAAAAAGTAATAGCTGAAACATCAAGCCTGATGAAAAGCAAGGAGGTGGGTTCAAATTTTAAGGCAATGCCTTTATTAATTGAAGAAAGGTTTAAGCCGGGATCCATGATGACTTATCTCAATGGGTTAGATTCAAAAACAAGATTAGGCCTGGCAAATGAAACCTATAAGCAATTATTATTAATAGATAAGAAAGATAGCAGTGTTTTAAAAGTAGAACTAAAAAACCTGATCCAGGCAAATTTCAAAGAATTGCTTTCAAAAAAATCGGATTATCCTTTTTTAATGAACGAGTTGAATAAATTCACTACACAGCTTGCTTATGATAATTACTATAACCCTTCGGGCAACACAGAACAAATGCTTCAGGAATTAGCTGATGAGAGTTATGGTGTTACCCTGGTCTTTTTTAAAACGAAATCATTGTTTCAGTCTTCTATATCCATTGAGCTGAATTATGCCATACAGCAATGGCTTACGTTTGGACATGTTACCGGAGAAAAATTGCAATCAATGCTTGGCTTGTTCTCTCCGTTTGAAGATAGCCTGGGGAAGGCAATATTTGATGTTTATTATCCAAAAGGAAGTTATGAAATCAATGGCCGTATTCCCAATAATTTTAATGGAGGCCATCATACGGTGGCTTCTTTATATGCAGCCATTGGAGATACTGCAAAAGTTATCAAAAGTTTTGAAGCAATCAAACAATCCGGGCAGAATGAATATTTTACCGGAAGCCTTTTTAATAATTACAATAATATTCTGGCAATAATATATCAGTATGGCCATCGGGATAAAGTTGGCAATTTGGTAAAATGGCTTGGAACGAATTACGCCAGCAATACTCCATTAACCATTTATAGAAATTCTGTTATCCGTTCCGGGTATATCAGCTATTTATACAAGGTAAATATTTCTAAAAATATTCTGCGTTCTTTCAGCGGCTATTTTTTCCCCAACAACTGCCTGGCTAAAAGGGAAGTATTCACTGCTTTGACAGAAGATTATGAAAAGGTTATTGACACAGTAAAAAATTCTTCAAACAGAAATTATCTAATGGCACTGAATAAAAAAAGAAGAGCCATGTTTATTCATAAATATCAGTTTGACCGGGGTATGCCATCAGACAGTGTTTATCTGGATAACTTACTGCAGCAGTCTGTTGATCATATCAGACTGATTGATAAAAATTACCTGGATACGGCAATGACCGCTGTCACACTTCCTTATTATTCAGATGGTGTACGGAACAGGCAGTATAAACGTCGCCAGTTACTTATTTACCCCGATTATATGGATGGTTGGTTCAGCTGGTCCTATCATACCGATTTGTTTTTTAATTTTATTAATAAACATAATTTATTTGAAGAATTTTATACTACGCCACAGGAACTGGGGATGATTCATTTTTGGATCGCCAAAGCAAACGAGGCTAAACCATTTCAGAACGTAAATTCCTTTGATAACAATTATCCCATAAGTGATGAAACACTTAAACGAATATTAGCGCTGGCAAAAACACATTCACAGGGTAAAAGTCTTGATCAGAATTTAATCAGTGTCATTTTAGCTAACCGTGCTTTTGACCGGAACGATACGCTGGCAGGAATGGAATATTATAACCGGTTTAATAAAGAAAATTTTGCTGCTTCACGGGATAAGTATGAATACCTTGAAAAAACTTTCTTTCTCAATCAACTGAAAGATCTTTGTGTAAACCTTTCGCTGGCAGGCAAACAAAAGGAAGCAGTTGAACTGGCAGAGAAATTTGAGAAAGACGGGGAAAAAGCATTTGCCTATATTTTTATGGCAGAAAAATTATATCTGAAACAAACTAATCCAACAGCCTTTGTTTATCTCGACTCTGTTTTTTCTAAATCAAAGGATATTGATTTTTCACAATTTAATTTTGGAACTAACCAGGCAATTGACTACCGGTTTAATCTTATCCTGCTATTGTCCCGCATTGGCGGAAAAGAACTGAATGCTTTATCTTCTGATTTCCTGGCAGAAATAATTGAAGAAAGTAAGTTCAGAGGTGTAACAAGCCGGGTGTATGGTATTGCTGAAGAGGGTAATTTTTACCGGGCTCTTACATCCATCCCACCCACTTTAACTGAATCACAGGATTTGATTGCCAGGACATTTATCATATGGCAGGCTTGCCGTAAAAAGGAAGCAGAAGAAGGAGTACAAAAATGGAAAGCAATGGACGAATTTTTAACTCATGATTTAAACTATATATTTTATTTACCTATTTAATGAGAAAGTTTAACGCCATATACTATTTGCTTTTTATACTGCTGGTTATGGGCAGCTTTGCTTCCATGGCACAGAATAGCTATGGTTTAAAAATTATGGGCGGAGTCGCTTTTGCTTTCGGATTAATATTCCTGTTGGAATTTATCACGGCAATTGGGAAAAAGGAAACAAAAGATGTTTATGCATTGGCCGAACTGGCAGCCATGATTCTGTTCTCTGTAATATTCGGATGCCGTGTTTTTCATATCCATTTCCCTTATATCGAATGGCTTTTTGCTGCTGCAGGTGTATGGCTGATTTTTTTCTATATCCGTAAATTGTTCATTCGCTTCTATCGGCTCCTTTACAGGAATAAAAGATTGGCCTGGTTGGGTGTGATCTTTCACCTGAGCATTATTCTTTTCCTTATCTCTTTGATCATGATCCCTTTTTTCGCCGAAAAAGCAGAATGGGTCGGTATGTTGGCATTTGCCTTTTTGCTTGTATTCATCATTGGGGCAGTTGTGAAAAGAGATGACCTGGTGGATGGTAATAAAGTTACAGCTATGCAAATGGTTACCGGATACAGGGATCATTCAATTGTCCTTGCCTCACTTTTTTTATTGTTCTCACTATTTGCTGCATTTAATAAAGCAGGCCTCGTTCCCGGAATTTATTCGGATGAATTTCCCAAAGCTTATTTTGAATTGGTAAATGATGCTACATCAAAAAAAGAAAAACCTGTAGATGGTAAATATAAATACCAGGAGTTTATGAAGAAGTATGATCAATTCCTGAAGCATAATAAAATCAGGAAACAGTAAGCATAAATTATTAATTTCAGTTTAAGTAATTTTCTTTGCATACAAATGATGACTGAGTGCAACTGTAAACCCGTTTTTTTTGCTGACCATATTCTAAAATATTTCAGTTTTATACGGGCATATGTATATTGGAAAATTACCGGAATAAAAAACAGAATTAGATTATCCCTTTATGAATCATGAAAGAATTCCAGGAAATCATAAAAACAGCTGATGCGTATACCGTTTCCGGAAAAAAATCGGCATTAGTTTCACTAGTACATTTAGATGGTTCATCTTACCGCAGGCCCGGTGCCCGCATGCTGATAAATGATGAAGGACTACTTACCGGAGCAATCAGTGGCGGATGCCTGGAAGGAGATGCATTACGAAAAGCATTGCTCGTGATTGCACAGCAAAATTCCAAACTCATAACATATGATACATCTGATGAAGATGATGTTTCGGTTGGTGTGCAATTAGGTTGTGCAGGAATCATACAGGTTCTTTTTGAACCTATTGATGTAGATGCAGAAATTAACCCGGTTAAACTTTTACAAAAAGCAATAGCCAGGCGGCAAAAATCTGTTTTGGTTACCTTATTTTCCTCCGAAGAAAAAAATAAACCACAGGTTGGAACCTGCATGTTGATGGAAGAAGATAATTCAATCACGGGTGATATTCCATTTGCAAGTATTAAAGAACCGGTGATGAATGATGTATTGCTTGCAATGAAAACTCATACATCCTCCTTTAAAAAATATATTTCCGAAGGACAATCAATAACAGCTTTCATAGAATTTTTACAACCTCCAATTTCACTTGTAGTGGTGGGTGCAGGTAATGATGCAATTCCATTGGCTAATATTGCCGATATGATTGGTTGGGAAACAAGAGTTGTAGATGGACGAAATACTCATGCAAAACCAGAACGTTTCTCAAGTGCCTGCCAGGTACTGGTAAGTAAACCTGAACATGTTTTGGAACAGATAACAATTGATGAGCTAACCGTATTTGTGCTTTTGACTCATAACTATAATTATGACCTTGCTATGCTGAAAACCTTGCTTGAACGTAATGTGACATATATTGGTTTATTGGGGCCAAAGAAAAAATTAAACAGCATGCTGGAAGAATTGAAAAATAAAGGAATAGAAATATCTGAAAAACAGTTGAGTTCTATTTATAGCCCCGTAGGATTAGAAATTGGCGCTGAAACGGCTGAAGAGATTGCACTGAGTATCGTCAGTGAAATTAAAGCTGTTTTTGCTGGGAAGAAAGGAATGTCCTTAAGAGATAGTCATGATTTTATTCATTCAAGATTGTTTACAGAAATAGAAAATAGAAAAATATAGTGACGACGAATTCAATAAATGAAAAATTTGCTATTGTAATTCTTGCTGCCGGCACATCAGCAAGATTGGGGAGTCCTAAACAATTGCTAACTTACAAAGGGAAGAATTTATTAAGGCATTCTGTTGATGAAGCATTGGAAACCGGTTATCAATCTTTGTCAGGCAACTAAACGTAAGTGCAATAATCCTTTTTGCATCTTGCTGTGTAATAGTTC
>JANOFP010000070.1:0-6793 GCA_031413675.1 Bacteroidota bacterium | reverse complement strand
TGTAAAAGCTGCTGAAAAAAAGTAACTACTGATAAAAGATTACTTATAATCATTAGCCGTAATTGATGAAAAGCAGGTGCAGTAAAAACCGTAGTGAGTTTACTTATTAAAAAGGTTTATTCTGTGATTTTTTACTTAGAAACTCCTGTTCATCCTGCTACCTTTGCGCCCATGCGGATTGTAATAAACATATATGGCACGATAAAAAATACAAGCCGTGACTATCTGAATTTTGTTTCTGAATCATTCAAACGAATGGTGAAGGATCATCCCGAGCATGAGTTTATTTTTATTTCAGGTAAATATTTTAATCAAGATGCAATTGTTGCAGAAAATAGTATTCAGGTTCTTTCGGATTCGCCGGGCAATAATCCCATTGCATGGAAATGGTGGTATGATGTAAAAATTCCGGCTCTGTTAAAAAAGCATAAAGCAGATTTATTTGTTAGTTGTGATGGATGTTGTTCATTAACAACAAAAGTCCCACAGTGTTTATTGATTAATGATCTTTCTTTTTTATCCTTTCCAGAATTTGTAAAAAAATCACACCGCCTGTTTTATAAAAGATATGTTCCCAAATTTTTACAAAAAGCAAAATCAATTGTGGCTGTTTCTGGTGTAATAAAAAATGAGTTGGTTAAAAATTATGGAGCAGCTTTTGAAAAAGTTGTACGTGTTAACAGTTCACCTGCAGAAATATTCAATGCAATTAGTACTACAGAAAAAATTTTGACAAAAGAAAAACTGACCGAGTGTAAAGAATATTTTTTGTATGAAGGCCCAATTCGTCCGGATAAAAATTTAATCAATCTGCTGAAAGCATTTTCTATTTTTAAAAAAACACAGCAGAGTAGTATGAAGCTTGTTTTGGCTGGTGAAATAATGAAAGGTTATAAATCATTTGGCGAAAATTTAAAAACATATAAATACAGAAACGATATTTTAATGCTTCAGGAGGTTGCTGAAATTGAGCTTGTGAAGGTTATGGGTGCTGCTTATGCATGGATTAATCCTACTTTTTATGACGGGTTTGGAGTTTCTGCTCTTGAAGCAATGCAAGCAGAAATACCTGTACTAGTTTCTGAAAATACAGCCACAAAAGAACTTGCGGGGGATGCAGCTTTATATCTGAATCCTTCAATTATTTCTGATATTGCGGCACAAATGATGACTCTTTATAAAGATGAGGAATTGAGAAGCAAGCTGATTGAAAAAGGGAAATTAGTTTTAGAAAAACAGAGTTGGGATGCTACTGCAAAATTATTGTGGCAGTCAATTGAGAAGTCGTTAGAATGATTCATTTACCTTTGTCCACCTTTGGTAAAGCTTTTTTTATTTTTAAGAATTTTTCAAACATAGCAGCATTGGGTAAAAAAAGTATATGAATAAATCAACTATACGAATTGATGTAACATTGGATGATAACCGGGTACCCGAATCTATTTCCTGGTCAGCTTCAGATACAACGATTGAAAACGCACAACAGGCAAAAGCATTTATGCTTTCTTTATGGGACGGTGCAGAAAAAACAGCATTACGCATCGATCTTTGGACTAAAGAAATGATGGTGGATGAAATGGCAGATTTTTTTTACCAAACCATGATGACCATGGCAGATACATATGGCAGAGCCACCAACCATCCTGAAATGGTGGATGAAATGAAAAAATTTGCAAAAGATTTTTATCATACGTTTCAGGAAAAGCAGTTGAAAGAGAATAAAGCTTAGTGAGTGGTGAATAGTAAAAAAGTAATTCAGAGTAAACAAATTCCCACCCTTCAGTCGATTTATTAAAATGTCTTTTTAAATTAAAATAATATGAATCTCGAACAAAAAATAATGACCGATTTAAAAACGGCAATGCTGGCAAAAGATGAAAAAGGATTGCGCAGCCTTCGTGCAGTTAAAGCGGCTATACTTCTTGCCAAAACATCGGAAGGAGCTGGTGGGGAATTGAAAGAAGAAGAAGAAATAAAATTGCTGCAAAAATTGGTGAAGCAACGAAAAGATTCATTAGAAATATTTACACAACAAAACAGAGATGATCTTGCACAAAAAGAAAAAGAGGAAATAGAAGTAATTGAAAAATTTTTACCAAAGCAAATGACGACGGAGGAATTAAAATCAGCATTGAAGCAAATTATTGCCGAAGTTGGTGCAACTACTCCGGCTGATATGGGGAAAATAATGGGAGCAGCTACAAAAAAGTTTGCAGGTAAAGCAGATGGAAAAACGATTTCTTCTTTGGTAAAAGAACTTTTAGCAGGCAGTTAAGACAACTATAAATTTTCAATACGTAACAACCTGTAAACAATATACAAGTTAAGTAACCGTTGAGTCTTGTTTACTATTTATTGATTTTCCGGTATTTTGGATTGCTCATTAAAAATTGTAAAATGTTTATTGATATTCTCTTCGCCATCCTCATTGTGTTCGCTGTTATCAAGGGGTTTCAAAAAGGTTTAATAGTGGCATTGTTTTCATTCGTTGCCTTTTTTATCGGGCTTGCCGCTGCATTAAAGCTTTCAGCAATTGTTGCCGGCTATATTGGTAAATCTGTAAAAGTATCTGACCAGTGGCTTCCGATTATTTCGTTTGCAGTTGTATTTATTATTGTTATCATTCTGGTGAGGCTCGGTGCTAAACTAATTGAAAAATCGGTACAGGCTGTTATGTTGGGTTGGATAAACAGGATTGGTGGAATTTTATTTTACCTGATTATTTATATTACCATTTTTAGTGTGTTACTATTTTATGCTGAGCAGTTAAATCTTCTTCAGACGGAAACAATAAATAAATCAGTAGTATATAAATATGTACAGCCCTGGGGTCCAAAAATTATCAATGCTTTTGGACAACTGATCCCCATTTTTAAAAATATGTTTACTCAGCTGGAAGAATTTTTCGGGCACATCTCACAACAAGTTCCAAAGCCTTAAATAGGTTTATGATTTGTTTTTTTTAGCCTCCATTTCAATTTTATCTTTCTTTATTAAAATTAAATTATCTCAATTCATTATTGAGGCAAATAAGCTATTTTAGCGGAAATAAACTGCATTAAAGAAGAAATGGAATTCGAAATTAAACAACAGGATAAATTCAAATACGTAGAAGAGGGTACTGGCGAACCGCTAATGCTACTACACGGTTTGTTTGGTGCTCTCAGCAATTTTGAAGCTTTAATCAATTATTTTAAAAATTATTATAAAGTCATCGTTCCCTTATTGCCACTTTATGATCTGGATATTTTACACACATCAGTTGGGGGTTTGCAAAAATATCTGAATAAATTTATTGATGCCAGGGGCTATGATCAGATTCATTTGCTTGGAAATTCAATGGGTGGTCATGTGGGATTGGTGCATGTACTGAAACATCCCGAAAAAATAAAAACGTTGATTCTTACCGGCAGCAGTGGACTTTTTGAAAATGGAATGGGCGACAGTTATCCTAAACGCGGCGACTACCAGTATATCAAAACAAAAACGGAGATGACTTTTTTTAATCCGGATACTGCCAGTAAAGAGTTGGTTGATGAAGTATATGCAATTGTAAACAACCGTATCAAAGCAATTAAAATTATTGCATTGGCAAAAAGTGCCATTCGGAATAATCTTGGAGATGAATTAAGCAAAGTAAAGCAACCTACTTGCTTAATCTGGGGAAATAATGATTCCATCACACCGCCATTTGTAGCAAAGGAGTTTCATAAACTCATTCCAAACAGTGAGCTGAGCTTTATCGATAAATGCGGACATGCACCGATGATGGAAGTGCCAGATGAATTTAACGCTGTATTACATAATTTTTTAAAAAAACATAGTATCCCTGCAACAATTAGCTGATTGTTTTTGTCTAACCTAACAAACATCCTAATCCATGCTAACCCGTGAACTCCTTACGCAAACTTTACCTCATCTTAAATTGAGTGATAAAATATATCAGGCATTACAACAGATGAGTGATAACAATGTTACCCATCTTCCGGTGATTGAAGATGAAAAATTTATTGGTCTTGTGAGTGAAGATATGCTGCTGAATGCCGAGGATGATTCGGCTGAATTGAGTGAGCTTCAGCATGCGTTTATTAATATATCCGTAAAAGAAAACGAGCATTTTTTAACCGTCATTCAGGAAACAGTTGAAAATGATCTTTCTCTGATGCCTGTGGTGAATGATGAAAATGAATTGCTGGGTTCCGTTACTAAAAGCGAATTGCTGAAAAACGCCTCAGAGTTTATGAGCCTGAATGAACCGGGCGGAATGATTGTACTGGAAATGGAGCCCAAACAATATTCGTTTAATGAGCTAAGCAGATTGGTGGAAGCGAATGAAACGCAGATAACGCAACTGAATACATCAGTTGATAATTTGACCGGAATGCTTCGGGTTACAATTAAAATAAATAAAGCTGATGTGGCAGATGTGGTTTCATCATTGCAAAGACACGACTATAATGTGAAATATTATTTTGGCGAAGAGCTCTATGAAAATGAACTGCGCAGCAATTATGACAACCTGATGAATTATTTAAAAATTTAATTACACCTGCGTAATTTTTCTACTCATCCCTTTTAAAAATTATCTATTAAAATATTAAATACTGATAACCAAAAACCAGCTATTTTCGTTGATAGGGCAATTCAAAAATGCAGCGGAATATTAAATATCAGTTATTTATTTTTTTATTTTTTGTACAGGTAGTTTCATTACATTCACAAAATCAACCTGAGCAGTTTGTAAATGATTCTATATCCCTGCCATCCATCCAAGGAGGTATTCAAAATCCACAACAAAAAATTGTAAATACTTCTTCCACATTATTTATAGTAGGAAATATTTTCATTACGGGAAATAAAAAAACAAAGTCGTCCATTATACTCCGCGAAATTCCTTTTAAGCAAGGCGATCAATTCAGTTTACAGGATTTGGTAGATCGGTTTGAACTTGCCCGCATACAAGTGATGAATACTTTTTTATTTCATGAAGTAATTGTTTCATTAAAAGGATTTGAAGGCAACAGAATCGATGTATCGGTTCAGGTATCGGAACGCTGGTATCTTTTTCCTATGCCTTATTTAAAACCTGTTGACCGCAATTTGAATCAATGGTTGTTTGATAAAAATGCCAGTTTGAATCGTGTGAACTATGGTGCAAAAATTTCACATAATAATTTTACCGGCTATAATGATAAGTTCAGGGTATCGCTGATTACCGGATATACCAAACAGTTTTCTATAAACTATGATCGTCCTTTTTTTGATAAAGCAATGAAATGGGGAATGAAAGTTTCGATAGCGGCCGGAAAAAACCGGGAAGTCAATTACAACACACTTAATAATAAACAGCAGTTTATAAAAGACAACAACAGCTATTTGCATAGTTTCATTTATTCGAATTTTGAAATCAACTACCGCAAGGCAATCAAATCAAGGCATCGGTTTGGAGTAAATTTTTCTAGTGAAAAATTAAGGGATACGGTTTTGGTGCTAAATCCGCTTTATTTTCCTTCAGGCAGAAAGTATGTTCAGTTTCCAGAACTTTATTATACGTTTCAGTTTTTTGATTTTGATTACAGACCATACCCTACCAGGGGTTATGCAACCGAGATTACATTTTCTAAAAGAGGGTTTAATAAAATAATTAATGTATGGCAATTGAGCTTGAAGGGTTCAGCCAGCTGGCCAATCATCCGGAAAACTTTTTTAAATGTAAAATCTTATGCGACTGTTAAGGTTCCTTTTAAACAACCATTCCTGAATCAGCAATTGCTTGGCTATAGCGATACCTTTATGCAAGGCTATGAATATTATGTGGTGGATGGTGTGGCTGGTGCTTATTTAAAAACTACAATCACACAGGAGCTCTTTAATTTTAATATTAAACTACCGGCAAATAAACTTGCTGCGAATAAAAAAATTCCTTTTCGCATTTTTGCAAAAATATTTGGCAATACGGGCTATGTTCACAATCCACAACCCGGAAATAATTTATTAGCAAACCGTTTATTAAGTTCTGCTGGCGTGGGTATAGATATTCTTACGTTTTACGACTTCATTTTTAAATTGGAATGGACATTTAATCAATTAGGGCAAAACGGGCTATTTTTACACCGGAGATCAACTTTTTAATTGTGACCCGATTGTTTGGAGGTAAGTGGGTGTTTGAAAACTTAACACAGTTGTCTGATATTAGTTTTTTATTCGTTTATGATGAATTTTCAATCACAAGCCGCAAACAATACGTAAAATATTAAATCGAAAATATTCAATATTAAATAATCAATGAAGGCAGCAATCTATAGCCGGGTATTGGTAGCAGAACAGGAGCAAGACATTCAATTGTTTTTTGATGAATTGGAAAAACAAAAGATAGTAGCTGTTGTTTTTCTACCTTTTTTTAATGAAGTAAAAGAGAAAATAAAACTTCCGGCATCAACAGAAACTTTTTCTGAGGCAGACAATTTAAAAGAGGATATTGAATTTATCATAAGCCTTGGCGGCGATGGTACATTACTCGATACAATTACCCTGGTTCGGGATAAAAAAATTTCCATCATGGGAATTAATTTCGGCAGGCTTGGTTTTTTAGCAGGTATCGGTCGCAATGAAGTAGCCGCTGCAGTAAAGGCAATTGCCAATCACACACATATTGCCGATAAAAGAACATTGATACATCTGGATTCCGATATGCCCCTTTTTGGTGAAATTCCGTATGGGTTAAATGAATTTGCAATTCATAAACGGGATGTTGCTTCTATGATAAAAATTCATACGTACGTGAATGGTGAAT
>JANOFP010000069.1:0-14645 GCA_031413675.1 Bacteroidota bacterium | reverse complement strand
CGGCTTACTTTACCAACGGCTATACGACCGAGAAAAGAAGAATAGTCTAAGGATGTGATCTGCATTTGCACCGGGCCTTCATTTACTTTCGGCGGTGGCACATATTTAATAATACCATCCAGCAAAGGATTGATATTGTCTATTTGCTCCAATGTATCATTAAACCAGCCATGTTTACCCGAACCATAAAAAGTGGGGAAATCTAACTGGGCTTCTGTTGCATCCAGGTTAAAAAATAATTCAAATACGGCATCATGCACTTCGTCGGGCCGGCAGTTTGGTTTGTCCACCTTATTAATAATAACAATGGGTTTTAAATTCAACTGCAAAGCTTTTTGCAAAACAAACCGTGTTTGTGGCATTGGGCCCTCAAAAGCATCTACCAACAGGCAAACACCATCAGCCATTTTCAAAACTCTTTCTACTTCACCACCAAAATCGGCGTGACCAGGCGTATCAATTACATTAATTTTTACATCTTTATAAACTACAGCCGCATTCTTGCTGAAAATGGTAATACCACGTTCCCTTTCCAGGTCGTTACTATCCATAATCAGTTCACCCGTTTCCTGATTGTCGCGGAAAACTTTCGTGGTGTGTAAAATTTTATCAACCAAGGTTGTTTTACCGTGATCAACGTGAGCAATAATTGCGATGTTTCTTATATCCATGAGTTCAGCTTTTAGCTTTTAGCTTCAAGTTTTTAGCAAATGCCTGGTAGGACAAAAGACTAAAAAGATTTAAGCTAATTGCTTTTTTTTTAACGAGCGGCGAAGGTACGCCAAATCAGCGGGGGAGCGAAGAAAAAGGAGATGAATATTATGTTACCAACATTAGTACCCTGATTAGACTTTGGTTGCAGTTTACCCTGAGCTTGGCGAAGGGCACTCTTATACGTCCCGTAATTCTATTGGGCCATTACGATCAACATTCATTCTTAAAGTCAGCATTGAAAGTTGTGGTGACGAGTTTGCTGCTTCTTTGTTTTCGAGGTATGAAATAAAAAGCTCAATTTCAAAATAAAGCGACAGATTTTATTTTAGCTTTATTCAAAAATTAATCTATGCGTTTTCTAAAATGGCTTGGCATTCTTCTTCTCATTTTAATCATCGTTTATTTTCTGGGGCCTCAGCCCGCCACTCCAAAATACAGCAACCAACTTCCGATAGTGCCATCAGACGCATTACAGTTGGAAAAATATATTGCAGAAAGGGAAGCAACACATAAAATAAAACCTGACAACGAAGCAAGAATTATCTGGTTGAATGATTCCACAAAAGAAAAAACAGAATTCGTAGTTGTTTATCTGCATGGTTTCAGCGCATCACAGGAAGAAGGCGACCCGGTACATAAAGATTTTGCAAAAAAGTTCGGATGTAATCTTTATTTATCAAGATTGGCAGACCATGGAGTAGACACAACAGAACCACTTGCAAATTTTACTGCTGAAAAAATCTGGAACTCCGCATTAGAAGCTTATGCCATAGGTAAACAACTTGGAAAAAAGGTTCTACTTATGTCAACATCAACCGGCGGAACCCTTGCTTTAAAACTTTGTGCAGAATATCCTGACATAGCTGCAAACATTATGCTTTCTCCAAACATTGCAATAAATGATTCCAAAGCATGGATGCTGAATAATCACTGGGGTTTGCAAATAGCACAATTAGTTCAAGGCAAACACAGGATTGTTGATGATACAACTGCTCTGTATGCAAAATACTGGAACAATCGATATACAACATCTTCTTTGGTGCAGTTAGAAGAACTGCTGGAGTCAACAATGAAAGAATCAACTTTTGAAAAAATAAAACAACCAACACTTTTGCTTTATTATTTTAAAGACGAAGAAAATCAGGATGACGTGGTAAAAGTTTCTGCGATGAAAAGAATGTTTGCACAAATTACAACACCAGATAATTTGAAGAGACAGGTTGCCTTACCCAATACAGAAAACCATGTGTTGGGTTCTCCTATCAAATCAAAAGACGTAAAATCGGTGCAGGAGGAATGTGAAAAATTTGGGATTGAAGTTTTGAAGCTTCCTGTTGCAAATCATTAATCACACCCTCACATAAATTTTCTTTTTATCCAAAATATATCCAACAAGCCAGCAGAATAGCATAACTGCTATTGCAAATAGAAATGACCCAAAGTACATACCTGCATGCTTAAAAACATTTTCAAACAACCATGAATACAGTGGCTGGCGGTTTGCTCCAATAGGAATAAACCACATCAATATAGCTGCCAGTTCACTTAATAAATAAATGAAAAGCGGATTTTTTCCAAACACTTCAAAGAAATAATCGAAACGTTTTACTTTTAAAAAATCAATTAAATAAATCAAAGCTGCCAGTAATACACAATCAATACCAACAGTAAGAAACACATAACTTCCGGTCCATAGTTTTTTATTGATGGGATGAAAATTATTCCAGCAAAGAGCAAGAAAAATCAATACAACTCCTGCCAGTAATAATTTTGTTAGACTTTCATAACTATTTCCCTTTTCCTGTATCCATTTACCTGCAGCATAACCAAATGTAACATTTGCAATTGCCGGCAGCGTACTTAACAATCCTTCGGGGTCAAATGCAACTCCTTCTCCATGATATAAATGATTTTCACCAAAAAGCCACAGGTCCAATCTTGTTCCTGCATTAGTAAGCATATCATAAGGATCATCGCTGCCTTTAAACATTAATAATATCAACCAGTAAATAAACAAAAATGCAAGTGACAACCTGATAACAGTATTCAACTTTAAATAGTAAATCATAAGCGATGCAACACAATAACCGATAGCTATTCGCTGCAATACTCCAAATATTCTTGTATCACTTATTGGATTTCCTTCTAGTTCACCACCTTCATTCCAATGCACAAAAGGAAACCAGTACATCAGGTAACCTAGCAGAAAAATGATAAATGTTCTTTTGAAAATTTTTGAAAGTACAGCTGCATTACTCATTGTTTCCCATTTCTTCATTACAAAACTCATGGCATTACCTACTGCAAACATGAAAGAAGGAAATACAAGATCTGTTGGTGTAAATCCATGCCAACTTGCATGCTTAAGCATTGCATAACTGGTTTCTCCATTACCAGGAGTGTTTACAATTATCATAAAGCAAACTGTCATTCCCCGAAATACATCAAGAGCAGTGAATCGTTGATTCATAAGCAGTGTTTAGAATATGAATGTAAATAATTATTCTTTAAGCAATATTAAAACCCTCGTTCAGGATGAAACGATTTCATTTCCCCCAGTTTTGCTATCTTTCTTTTTCAAAATTGCTTGCCAAATGATACGATCAAAAATTGCCGGAATAGGAATGTATGTTCCTTCAACTGTTTTTACCAATGACGATTTGAAAAAGTATATGGATACGGATGATGCATGGATTCAGGAAAGAACAGGAATTAAAGAGAGGAGATACGCTGACCGTACCGGAGAAACGACAACTACAATGGGAGTAGAAGCTGCAAAGATTGCGATTGAAAGAGCTGGCCTTAAAAACTCAGATATTGATTTTATTGTTTTTGCAACCATTTGTCCTGATTATTATTTTCCGGGTTGTGGTGTGCTGCTGCAAAGGGCCATGCAAATGAAAGAGATTGGTGCATTGGATGTACGTAATCAGTGTTCAGGTTTCGTTTATGCATTGAGTGTGGCCGACCAGTTTATTAAATCCGGTATGTATAAAAATATACTGGTGGTGGCAAGCGAAAAACATTCTTTTGGCCTTGACTTTAGTACAAGAGGAAGAAATATATCCGTAATTTTTGGTGATGGTGCAGGTGCTGTTGTTTTGCAACCAACTGAAGACGATAATAGAGGAATATTAAGTACACATTTACATAGTGATGGAAATAATGCAGAGATACTTGCTATGTATAACCCGGGTACACATGCTAATCATTGGGTGAAAGATAAAAAGCTTGCTGACTTTAAAGATGCTGAAATAGGTGAAATGTTTATGAGTCACGAAATGATTGACAATGCACAGAATTTTCCAAATATGGATGGACCTGCCGTTTTCAAAGTTGCGGTAGAAAAATTTCCTGAAGTAATTCTGGAGGCGTTGAATAAAAATAATTTTCAGACTTCTGATCTCAATCTTCTGATTCCTCATCAGGCTAATCTTCGCATTTCACAATTTGTACAAAGAAAACTCAGACTGAATGACGATCAGGTATATAATAATATACAGAAATACGGCAATACAACAGCCGCATCTATTCCTATAGCATTATGTGAAGCATATGAAATGGGAAAAATAAAAGAAGGCGATCTTGTTTGTCTTGCTGCATTTGGTAGTGGGTTTACCTGGGCAAGTGCGTTATTAAAATGGTGAATGGTGTTTAAATAAATTAATTCAATACCGGATTATTTTTTATTCCTGTTTTGGTTTAGATAAATTAAAATACTCGTTTATTGATTGATCCAAAATTGAAGAAATTAATTTAAAGTTTTCCATTTCAGGTTTCAAATTGATGTATTTACCAATTATATTGCTCCGCTTATAAATCAATAAAGTATTTTCAGTTTCCGGATTAATCTTATTTGCATCAATTTCAGACTCCGAATCTGAAAATGAAGGAACATAAGTCAGGGCTATTTTTTTTAATTCTAATTCTTTGCCAATTTTTTCCAACAATCTTTCCCTTTCTGATTTATTATATCCGGTTTCATTGCCATAAATAAAGTAGGCTTTTAAAAATTTTTCTCTTTTTATACATTCCTTTTCCAAAAAAACCAGCCATTGCTTTATCTCATTCCAATCAGGATTGTTACCAACGAAATAGAGTATGCCATGGTACCAGCCATATTTACAGATTGGACAGGTCCTCGTTCCTTTATCTGGCCCCCATGCATGAAATGGGATAAAGGAAATAATATCTTCTCCTATATTTTTCCCTGAATTTATTTCACGGGTTTTCTTTCCGGGATAGTCAGGGATGTTCAGGCCAAGAATTATATTTCTTTCTCCAATTTGTAATTCATTTTTCTGCACCAATCTTAAAACACCACTACCGCCCCGATTTTCCATTTTCTTTCTTTTGGATGTGGTTAATAATTTATCATCGTCAAAAACGAAATCATCAATATAATACTCCTTTATATTATTGGGTTCTTTAATGGTTAAATGAACATGAGCCGGTTCATCTCTCGTTGGATAAATTCCCGGCCTAATGGTATAAATGGAATACTTACCACTTGAATCCGTTTTAACCCAACCCCGGATATACCCGTGAGTTTGCCCCAATTCATTTGGCTGCATGCTTCGTTTTTCTTCCGGCTTATGTAAATATTTTCCTTCCGTATTTGTATGATAATAATAAATCACTACATCGGGTGCAGGGGTCATTCCGTCTTGCTGAGTTACAATGCCTGTAAGTAGTATTTTTTGCCCCCTTTGAGTCCAGCCCAGACTTGTGTCTCTCGGTGAGATGTTCTTTTGCATAATATCCGGGACACTTTCATTATTTTGTCTGTTACTCTGTCCATAACAACTTGCCGAATAGATCAGCAACCATGCTAAAATTCCTGAATAACAAACTCGTATCATGTTTGTACTTTTTTGTTTTAATTCTCTAGCCCATTTAAAATATCAAGGTCTTAATGCGAAGATGATAATTGACCTGGGTTTATAAAATGAATTTTGACAAGATGCAGATAATCCTTTGCAAAAAGATTTAAAACTATAAAAATAGTACCGAATAGATTGGCAACAAAAAAATGGAGAAATGAAATAGTTACTTTTACTCATAAAATATTCCAAAAACTTTGATATAGCAACATCAGAATTTATAGATCCGTAAACTCCCCATTGATTTTCCCTCACTACATTTGCTCATGCCCCGCCACTTCATCTATATCATCAACCCCATCTCTGGCACCCGTACCAAAAAAGGTATTCAACAGTTCATCGAAGAAAAAACAAAGCAGGCTGGTATTCCATTTCAAATTTTTCCATCCGTTTCAAGTGGCGATTATAGTTTTCTGCATTCAATTATTAAAGAGCAAAAAATAACGGATGTAATTATAGCTGGTGGTGATGGTACCGTAAGCCAGGTAGTTGGAAACTTAATGAATTGTAATGTGAACTTCGGAATCATTCCATGCGGTTCGGGAAATGGATTGGCATACACAGCAAAAATTCCGAAACAAATTGATAAAGCACTTGAAATAATTATTAAAGGGCATGCTGTAGATACTGACGGGTTTTATATTAATAAAAATTTTGCATGTATGCTTTGCGGCCTGGGCTTCGATGCAAAAGTAGCACATGATTTTACGGATGAACCAAAAAGAGGCTTGCTTACCTATATCAAACTTTCGTTGAAAAATTTTTTTTCCATGAAACCGCATCAATTTGAGATAAATATGGGGGAAATAAAATTTAAAACCGATGCTTATTTTATCAGCATTGCAAATAGCAACCAGTTTGGAAATAATTTCACGATTGCACCCAAAGCAAGCCTTTCCGATGGTTTATTAGATGTGGTAATAATAACGAATCAAAACAAACTGAGTTTTATATTACAAACATTAAAACAACTTGCTGGCTGGAATAAAATTCAAACTTCATCACTTATTCAGGATAAAAAAGCGGTAATCTATTTTCAGACAGAAAAAATATGTATCATTAACCGCTCATTTGCGCCGCTCCATATTGACGGTGAGCCTGCTGAATCTGCCGTAGAATTGGAAATTGAGGTTAAGAAAAAATGCTTCCGGCTTATTCAGCCTTAATGGTAGAATCTTTAGGCTTAAAGATAATTTCATTGTAGCGGCTAAAACTTTTTTTATTAAAATCCGAATTCACTGATCTTAGAATATCATTCCGTTCCCGCTGGGTAAGATGGAAATTCAATGCTGCTTTACCTTCTTCATGCGCAGATGCATATTGAAAATTAATTTTATAAATATTATGTTTTTTATTTTCGGAATAATAAGTCAATAGATTGTTTTGATCATACTCCATCATTTTATACCAATTATGCTGCAACAAAAGAAAGGGCCTGGTGAGGTGATCGCTGATATCATCTGATATGTAGGGTTGTTCCCAACCACCGGCATCCCGATCCCGGATTTGTATAAGCAAAACACCAGAAGTGTTTTCTTCAATCCATGCATCAAAATTTTCAAGAAACCGTAATGCAGTTTCCACACCATAGTTATCACGCAGCCCTGCATCCATTACATCTATAACCGGGTTTGAAGGCAACCATACATTGGGCAAAACAATAGGAAAAGTTGCATTCATACGTAGCGCAGTCAATAAACGAAGATTAAACGGATTTTGTTTTTCAAAAAATGAAGCGAAATCAATTGCATCTGGATCTGAAACCGGAAGGCGGGAGGAATCCTGCATTCGCTGCATCATAAACCGAACAGGCTGCGTACTGATGATCATTTTTTTTGCATCTCTTGTTACTACGGAACTAAAAAAGATAAGTGGAATATTCGCAGCAGTTTCATCGGTTATATAATCCTTAATCTGTTTATCAAAAAATCCATGCGTATTATCATTCAGCTTTTCTTCAAAAGCAAAGCCGCGGTCTTTTACATAACTATATGCACCCACATGAAATTTTTGTGCAGGAGCAATTAAATCCCTGGCTACAAAAGAAGAAAAAAGTGGGTTCAATAAATCGCCGGAAATATCATCAATATATTTTTTGTCCTGCAATATGATGTTTTCGCCTTTTTGTTTTCTCAGATACAACTCACGAAAATAGGTAGCACCAATCATTCCGCCGGATGCTCCGGTAAACAAGAAAGTATTTTTCATGAGATCGCCATTTGTGATGCTGTCCAAATGCTGAAGAATACTCATTGTAAAAGTTGCACTGCGGTGGCCACCTCCACTTACAGAAATTAAAGTAAGCATTGGCTTATCTGATTTCTGTTTAAGCTTCCATCGGTTCAAAACTTCAATCATATTATTTCTATCGACAGCCATATTATTTTCACTTGCCATTTGCATCAACCCATCACGACTGTAAGATGGGCGTTCAGTTTTGTTTTTATAATTAAGGCCAAAAGCTTTGTTGCGGGGATCAATCCACTCCAGTTTATAAAATAAATTCAGCAGCAATAGCATGGCTGCGAGATAAGGAATTGTCCAGCCTTGCATAAAATAAGCAAAAGCCCCTGCCACGCCGATCAGTATTGAAAAGAAAATTGTAATACTTGCTGCTGCGGGAATTTGAAATAATGGTTTCTCAAGAAAAAAGCCAATCAAGATTAAAAACAGAAAAGCCGCAAATACGGAGAGTATAGCAGCAAAATGATGACGTTTAAAAATAGAATCAACAAACTGCTTAGTGTAGTGTGTTACATTTCTTACATGTCTCAGTTTGAGTGGCGTTTCAAAATACCATTCCACCCGCTGTTTCGATCCATCAGCTGTTCCCATTTTTTCATCGTGCAAGTGTGTAATAAATTGTTTTGGATTATTATAAACAGGCATCATTTGCCGGAGAATACTTCTGTCGGCCCGGAAAAAATAAATAAACGAAACGGCCAATATAAAAATCAATCCAGCTAAAAAACCCCCGGCATAAAAAAGAATTTCAACAGCAGGCACCAACTCTTTTGTATGCAAAAAATTCCAGGCTTTAAAAAAATAAAACAATAAAAATAAAACAGGAATGATGCAGTTATTAATGCAGTATTTTAAAAAAGGGTTTGTAGTGGCTGCAAGAAACCTGAAATGTTTACTAAATAAAATAAAAGTGGTAATATTCCAGCTTACGATAAACATTCCGATAGAAATGCCTGTGATGGCATAACCAAATGTATTCAAAGTGCCCAGGTATTCAGGAGCCAGGTATAACGAATCGGCTCCGAACATTTTCATAAACGTGCCATTCACAACACTGAAAATTAAAAACCAGAAAATAAGGAGTGCCTGGTATTTCTTAACATGAAGAAATAGTAATTGAATGGGAAAAGAATAATAAAATCCGTGGAGCCAGGCTTTCATTGATTATGTAAATGGTCGTACTAAATATAATACAGATTTGCGGCTTGTTCAAACTCTATTTGCTTAATCTGCTTTTTTAACTGTATTGCCGGTGACCGTATAAATTATCCATACCAATGAAAGTAACATTAACATGCCAACAAACTGGTGAGCTGTACCAAGCCATACTAATTTTTTTGTAGAAGGGGAATTGAGAACGGTTAATATTCCCAAGCCCAACTGTACTAAAACAAGAGAAGGAAGAAGCCAGGTTGATTTATTAAACAAAGAGTTGGGGTAAGCCATTCGGTATTTCCACCAGCCGTATAGTATCAACAGTGTAATAATATAAGCAAGGTTGCGGTGAATAAAATGAACAATCAATGGATTGTCAAATACTGAATAGTTGCCGGTAGAAAGCTCATTTACCGGGAAAAAATTTCCATTGATATCCGGCCAGGTAGGTGCATAAGGCCCGGCTTTTAACCCTGCCATAAAAGCTCCGTAAATAAGCTGAATCATAAGTAAAGTAACTAGCCATGTATTAAATTTTCTGATTCCACTGTCTGCAATTATTTTTTCTTTTGGAACGATAAGACTTGTTGCAAACCATAAGGTGTAACAAATCAAAATCATTGCGAGTATAAAATGAATAGCTAATTTGTAATGACTGACATAAAGCCGTTCAGAATTTTCCAATCCACTCAACACCATTATCCAACCAACCAAACCCTGCAATACGCCCAACAGGAAAAGAATGATCATTGGATTAATCATCTCTTTCTTAAATTTCTTTTTTACTATAAAAAAAATAAAGGGCAATATAAAAGCGATGGCAATTAAACGAGCCCACAGCCTATGAAACCATTCCCAAAAAAAAATTGATTTGAAATCGGAAAGATCAAACGAGGAATTTAGTTTTTTAAACTGGGTAATTTGCTTGTATTTTTCAAATGCAGTATTCCACTCAGAATCATTCAATGGAGGTAATGCTCCCAGAATGGGTTTCCATTCAGTAATCGATAGTCCGGAACCTGTAAGACGTGTAATACCACCGAGTAAGACCTGGATCATAAGCATTAAAACGCCAATTAAAAGCCAGATAGCAACCGGGTGAGATGAACGGCGCAAACTTGTATTGATCATAGCTGAGGCAAAGGTAATATGAGAGATGTAAGCTGCTTGTTTTTTGTTTAATAATATTCGTGAAATTGCATACAAATGCTGAAACCTTATCATCAAAAAGATTTAATAGAAGCCGGATGCGATGAAGCAGGGCGTGGTTGTTTAGCAGGCCCTGTATTTGCAGCAGCGGTTATCCTGCCTAAAAATTTTCAACATCCTTTACTTAATGACAGCAAACAAGTGAAAGAAAAAGATAGAAATGAATTACGAAAAATAATAGAGGGAGAAGCAGAAGCGTTTGCTGTAGCCAGTATTGATAATAACGAAATAGATAGCATTAATATTCTCAAAGCATCTTTTAAAGCCATGCACTTTGCTTTGGATAAATTGAATACAATACCGGAGTTATTATTAATAGATGGAAACCGGTTTTATAAGTATAAAAAAATACCCCATCAATGTATTGTAAAAGGCGATTCAATTTATGCAAGCATAGCTGCTGCCAGTATTCTTGCAAAGACTTACCGGGATGAGTATATGACTCAATTGCACAAGGAGTTTCCACAATATAATTGGATGAAAAATAAAGGGTATGGAACCAAAGAACACTGCGAAGCCATTCGGATATGTGGTCCCTGTGAGTTCCACCGCAGATCATTTAAGGTAAAAAGCTTACAGGAACGGCTATTTTAAATGATAGATCCCTTAAACCTTGCTGATAGTTTCTTGTCAGACATCCACAAAATAGATACAGCCATGAAAAAAGTAGTAGCCCTCAGTTTGTTTTTTGTCATTGTTTCTTTTTCTGCTTCGGCACAAATTGGAATGCAAAATGGCATACGCAAACACAAAATTGAACAAAAAATGCTAAACAATAATCAGTATTTAAATCATCGTAGTAATCCACAGCTTCGGAGAGAAATAATAAAACATAGAATGATGAAGCAACGGGCATCCAATAACAGAAATTTTAACAGGGGCGATGTAAGAAAAATGAAACAAATGCAGCATCGACGCAAAATGATGATGCACCGGAATATCAGACATCGCCGGGTTATTTAATAAAACTGTAAGCCTTATATAAAAAACAGGAATTTGTGAGCAATTGTAAACGCCATCCCGCAGTATTGGGGGATGGTGTTTTATTTTTGTCATATCCCCTACAATGTTGTTGATACGAATCACTTATTTTTGTTTCTAGCACCGGAAATTAAACTTCATATTCATGCAGCTTAAACCCTTAGCAACATTCGATACTTTGGATGCAGATCGATTTAAACGGGAATTTTATAATCCGCAAATCCCCTGCATAATTAAAAATTTGCAATACAATAAAACGGCAATTGAAAAATGGAACTGGGAATATTTTAAAAATATATTGGGCAATAAAGAGGTAGGTGTATATGATAATAAAAAGAGCGACGCTTACACACCTATCAATAAAGCGGACGGATATATGCAGTTTGGCGATTATTTGGATATGGTAAAAAAAGGTCCGGTAGAGCTTCGTATTTTTCTTTTTAATATTTTTCAGCATGCACCTCAACTTACCCAGGACTTTACATGGCCCGATGAATACATGAAAGGGTTTGTTAAAAAATATCCAATGCTTTTTACGGGTGGTGCAGGGAGCATTACACATATGCATTTCGATATTGATCTATCCCATATTTTGCACACACAGTTTATGGGAAAGAAAAAAGTGTTGCTGTTTCCCTATAACGAACAGTATAAACTTTATCGTAAACCATTTGAAGTATTGAGTCTTGCTGATTTTAGTAATTACAGCGATTCAAGTAAGAGTAAATTGAATTTCGATTCTTTTCCTGCAGTAAAATTAGCGAATGGATTTGAGGGAACACTGGAACATGGCGACACATTATTTATGCCCGGTGGATACTGGCATCATATGGAATATTTAGAAAGTGGATTTGCTATGAGTCTTCGTGCTATGCATCCATCGCTGGTTGTAAAATTAAAGGGGCTATGGAATCTTGCAGGTATGCGCAGCATTGATACATTGCTTAAAAAAACGATGCCATTAAAATGGTATGGCTGGAAAGAAAGGAAAAGTAAAACAGCAGCAACAAAAGAATTATCGCTTGCCTGATTTATATTAATTAATCACCCACACTTCATTTCCTTTAAGTAATTTGTCCAGGTCAGCAGGTTTTTTTGATTTTGCTTCTGTTATTTGTGCTGCCATTATATCTTCATAGCAACTGCGGTTGCGCTGATAAAAAACACCGAATGGCCTTGGTAAATGACCTTCAATGGAAGGGTCGTCAAAAACACGAACGAGTATCTGCGCTTTATAAACATCCTGCTCATCATGCACCCAGCAATCATCGGCACTATAGCCATCACTAAAGTTTATAATTTTTGGGGTGAATCCATCGAGCTTAATTCCTTTATCATTATTTGCTCCAAATACAAGTGGCTTGCCTTGCTCGAGAATTAAAATTTCATTTGCTTTAGTTCCTTTTTCGGTAAAGGTTTCAAATGCGCCATCATTAAAGATGTTGCAGTTCTGATATATTTCAAGAAAGGATGCCCCCTTATGAAGTTGCGATCTTAATAGCATTGCTTGTAAATGTTTAGGGTCTCTATCCATTGTTCTTGCTACAAAGGTTGCATCGGCGCCCATTGCAAGGGCAAGGGGATTGAAGGGATGGTCTATACTTCCGTAAGGAGTGGATTTGGTTACTTTATTAACTTCCGAAGTAGGAGAGTATTGGCCTTTCGTTAATCCATAAATCTGGTTGTTGAATAATAAAATATTTACATCAAAATTTCTTCTTAGCAAATGAATCGTATGATTTCCACCAATACTTAAACCATCACCATCGCCGGTTACGATCCATACACTCAGTTCCGGTCTGGATGCTTTTAATCCACTTGCTACTGCAGTTGCTCTTCCATGAATAGAATGCATGCCATATACATTCATGTAATAGGGAAACCGGCTACTGCAACCAATACCGGAAACGATAACAATGTTTTCTTTTGGAATGCCAAGTGTCGGCATTATTTTTTGTACCTGTGCCAGAATAGAATAGTCGCCACAGCCCGGGCACCAACGTACTTCCTGATCGGTTACAAAATCTTTAGCTGTTAATGCCGGAGCTGATGTTACTTCACTCATATTAAAAAAATATTGAACACAAATTTAGGTAATTCATCTTTGGAAACACACAACATTTAAGACTAAATATTCAATATTCAAGTATGAGTTTAGCTTTTTAACAGACCTGAAAATTGCGTACCGAATATTGATTATTGCTTATTTCCTTCAAGTTCTTCCCAGTACTCAGCTGCCCTTCTTGTATGTGGAATAACAATAGTTCCCCCTACGATATTAGCAACTGCAAATATTTCATATAGCTGTTCTGTCGTAATTCCCAATTCATGACTTTTACCCACATGATATTTTATACAATCATCACAACGAAGTACCATACTTGCCACTAATCCAAGCATTTCTTTTGTTTTTTTATCTAATGCACCTTCATCATATGTATTGGTGTCAAGGTTCCAAAGACGTTTCATCACCAGGTTGTTTTTGCTTAGTATCACCTCATTCATTCGTGTACGGTAATCGTTAAATTCATTTACAAGATTTGACATAGTAATTTTTTTTAGTTTATCAATTTTTTAAGAGTGGTTTTTTACCTTACGTATTTTCACTCAAACAATATGCAAAGAAAAATAACTTTCGGCTTTTGGTATAATTACTTTTCGGAAAGGCGGATTTGCTGAATTTTTCTATAAAGACCGAAGATCTGGTACTACTATTAAAAAACCTCCGTTAATATTGTAGTCATAATCCCGCGGAGTAAAATCCGCCATTAACCTTACGAAAACCTGAACAAGATGAACTGGGTACATACCATGAATATAATTGCGGTGGCGGCTTTGTTTCTGCCGATTGCTGTAATACTCATTTTCCGGTTAAGTTTTTACAGAACATTTCCAATACTTCTTTTTTATTATGCCTTTTCATTTTTCTTTAACCTGATTATTTTAGGTTTTTTTAACTTCATACCCAATCCTGTAAAAAGTTATATCGGGGCTACCAATAATTTACTCGATGGGCCATTGATGCTGGCATTTCTAACTTACTTATGTTATAAAAAAAAGCAGAAGCAATTAATTGGGCGGATGATTATAGGCTTGTTAATCCTTTCTGTTATTGCCGTTTTTATCGAGGGATATAATGACGACGTCGAGGATCAGCAGCTTCGGCTCGGTCAGCAGCGATCTCACGATCTCGACCCGCTGGCGCTCGCCGACCGACAGCGTGTGCACCGGCCGCAACGGGTCCACGTGCAGCCCGTACAACTTCGCGACTTCGACGATGCGCTGCGTCACCGCCGCCAGCGACAGCGACTTGCCCAGGCCCAGCCACACGTTCTCGGCCGCGGTGAGCGTGTCGAACAGCGAGAAGTGCTGGTAGACCATGCTGATGCCCAGGGCCCGCGCCTCGGCCGGGCTCTTCACGCTGACCGGCTTGCCATCGAAGTTGATGCGGCCTGCGTC
>JANOFP010000068.1:0-5386 GCA_031413675.1 Bacteroidota bacterium | reverse complement strand
TAGTGAGCGGTGACTTTTTATGGAACGCAGGTATTTTTATCTGGAAAGTGGAAAAGATAATTGCTGCTTTTGAAAAACATTTACCCGAAGTATATGAATTATTTGCAGCGGAAAAAGAAAAATTTAATACGGATGAAGAAGCTGCCGCTATTGCGGAAATCTATCCGCAATGCACCAATATTTCTATTGATGTGGCCGTAATGGAAAAAGCAGATAATGTATATGTAATACCTGCCGCCTTTGGCTGGAGTGATTTGGGAACCTGGAATGGTGCCTGGGATAATATGCAGAAAGATTATTTACAAAATGCAGTAACGGGTAAAAATGTAATGATTATGGAAGCCAATAATTGCATTGTACATGCGCCAGATAATAAATTAGTATTGCTTCAGGGCTTAGAAGATTTTATAATTGTGGATACAAAAGATGTATTGCTTATTTGTAAAAAGGAAAATGAACAAGACATTAAAGACTATGTTGCTGAAGTGAAGCGGAATAAAGGAGATAAGTATTTATGATGAAATGATTCGCTGATTAGTAAACAACAAGCTGCTGATTGGTTGATATTTTAATAATTGATATATACAAAAATTCCTTAATTTGAATTAGCAAATTTGCCAATCAAATAATCAGCTAACCATCTGCCATGAATTTCGGCAACATCCTATTTCTTGACATTGAAACTGTGCCACAGCATTCGCATTATAACGAATTAGCTGATGAATGGAAAACACTTTGGAATATAAAAGCGGGTTATCTGATCCGAAATAAAGAAACAGAAACACCAGAAACCCTGTATCCCCGCGCCGGTATTTATGCCGAATTTGGAAAAATCATTTGTATCAGTTGCGGTTATATTACTACAGATGAAAGCGGAAAAAAAATAAACCTCAAATCTTTTTACGGCGACAATGAAAAAATTTTACTCATTGAGTTTTGTGATGTATTGAACAAGTGGATTGGTAAAGAACAAAAATTCCTTTGTGCTCATAATGGCAAAGAATTTGACTTTCCATATCTATGCCGCAGATTGATTGTAAATAAAATTCCCATCCCCTCTATCTTAAATATATCTGGAAAAAAGCCTTGGGAAGTAACACATCTTGATACACTCGAACTCTGGAAGTTTGGCGACTTTAAATCCTATACATCCTTAAATCTGTTAGCACATGTTTTGGGAATCCCTACACCCAAAGATGATATAGATGGAAGTATGGTGTGGAGTGTTTATTGGAAGGATAAAGATTTAAAACGCATTGTTACATATTGCCAGAAAGATGTAATTACGGTTGCCCAGATTTTTTTAAAGATGAATGGCGCTGAATTAATAAAAGAAGAAAATATAACGTATAAATTATAAAATGAAACGAACCAATTATTCCTCCGGTGCAAAATGGGAAGACATTGTTGGATACAGCCGTGCTGTTAAAATAGGAAACACAGTTGAAGTAACAGGTACTGTATCTGTAAATGAAAACAATGAATTGATAGGAGGCAACAATGCTTATGAACAAACAAAGTTTATTTTACAAAAAATAGAAAAAGTATTGATAAATGCCGGTGCTTCATTGAAGGATGTTGTAAGAACAAGAATGTTTGTAACCGATATAAGCAGATGGGAAGAGTTTGGAAAAGCTCATGGTGAATTTTTTCAACACATTAAACCCTGTACTACCATGATAGAAGTAAGTAAGCTGATTGCACCCGAGTATTTAATAGAAATAGAAGCAACAGCAATCATCACATCACATTTCTCCAATGAAAATGAATGAAAGATTAAAATTCATTCACCTTAAATCATAGCTGATCACTTGTTTTTCATTATCCACTTAATTGACAGCTTATTCACATTATAGATATGAAGTGATAAATATGTTGTTATAAATTTTATTACAATAAATTTTATCATTAACATTGTTGTAATATTATTTACTTACTAACCCATTATTAATTTATTTATGACTACAGCTACCTCTGTCGTTCATTCATCAACCCTGATCAGCACACACAATTTTGGCGAAGTATGGCTTAATCCATTGGATGGTCAGAAATCTTTTTTCGCTACCCGTGCATTTAAAGCCGATGAAATTATCTGCAATCTTACAACCGGAAGAATTTTATCACAGCCAACATATCTTACTGTTCAGCTTAACGACACTGAACATTTTATGCTGCAGCCGGAACATCTTCAGTACATCAATCACAGTTGCAATCCAAATGTATGTTTCGATACAACGAGCATGCAGGTAATTGCATTACGTGCAATTGAAGTAGGCGATGAGCTGGGATATTTTTATCCATCTACCGAATGGGATATGGCTCAACCCTTCAATTGTCTTTGTCAGCAAACGAATTGTCTTGGAAAAATTCAGGGAGCAATGCATTTGCCCAAAAAAGCTTTAAAAAATTACCGGTTCACCGATTTTATACAACAAAAGCTAAAAGAACAGTATTCGCAGAAGTTGTCGAAGTAGTATGAAAAGTGATTCATTAAATATTTCTTTGCACCAATATAAAATCTGGGTTCTATTTCCTTTTCTGGAAACAGATGATGTCAACTTAAAGCACTATTATGACTTTAGTCATAGTCTTGGCGAGTATGAAAAAGTATTTGCTGAATTAAAAGCAGACTGGACATGGCAACCGGTAACTATGCTCGATTACAAAACCGTAATTGTTTCTATCCCCGGAAAAACGGTTGGGAAAATTCCATTAATAATGAACCTCTGCGATGGAGATGAAATAAATGCAACACCAGGCGTATCCGTTATCAATTATTTGGAAGAAAAAAAAATGATTTATACCGGTGCGAATGCTTACTACTATGAAGTAACTACTTCAAAGATTCCGATGAAGCAGGCATTTGATAAAGCAGGCGTACCCAATGCAGCATGGAGAATAATTGATGAATCAACCAAATCGTTGGATGGAACATGTGATGAAATAGGAACTCCAGTATTATTAAAACCCGCCATCTCCGGGGGTAGCATGGGCGTATCAGTAAAAAATGTAGTGAACAATGATGAAGAATTAAAAGCACGGGTAGCTGAATTAAATAATGGCTATCGTGGCTGGCAGTTAACAACAGGTGGGTTGTTAGCAGAACATTTTATTACAGGGCCCGAATTTACTTCATTCATCATTGGCTCCTATACACACCCCGATCACTGTATTGTTTATGAACCGGTGGAAAGAATTTTTCATGAATCCTTGCCGGCGCATGAAAAATTTTTATCCTTTGACCGGCTTTGGGAAATTTATGAAGATGAAACACCGATGCCGGAGAATGGAAATTTTTATAACTATAGCGGTGTTGATATTTCATTGGCCGAATCAGTAAAACAAATTAGTTTGGATGCATATTGTGCGGTACGTGGTACCGGTTATGCAAGAATTGACATCCGCATGGATGCTACCACAGGCAGGCTCTATCTATTGGAAGTAAATGCGCAATGCGGTCTCAGTGAAGATGAAGATTATACTTCCATCGGTGCTATTCTCCGGTTCACCGGCAAAACATACACACAGCTTGTTGCTGAAGTTTTGCAGGATGCATTAACGAGAAGAGGTATCAGCAATTAAAAATTTATGGCAATAATTTTTATTTCATTTATATAATCAGAGTCTTTGCATTTCCCTCTCCGCCAGGAGAGGGTTGTGATAAGGCGTACAAAATCACTACATGAAAATTTGCGTATTACAACCCGACTACACCCATAGTAAAGTAGATTATCAGGATTGGGATCCTGTTCGTAACCTGCAATCATTAATGCCGGATGCCGAAATGGATCATGTATTGCTGAGCAAGCTTACTACTTACAAACAATTAAAAGAATTGAGTAAAAAAGGGTATGATGTGTTTGTAAATCTTTGCGAAGGTTACCCTGACTGGGAAACTCCCGGGTATGATGTTTATTTTAATGCAGAATTATTAAATATCCCAATCACGGGGCCGGGTACAAAATTGTATGATGTACCGAAACGATTAATGAAATATGTAGCCTACTGCGAAGGTGTAAAAATTCCTGCGTATGCTTTAATCAGTTCAATGGATGAATTGGATAAAGCGATTAAAGGGTTAAAATATCCATTGTTTGTAAAGCCTGCACATTTTGGTGACAGTATTGGTGTGGACGAAAAATCGTTGGTGAGTAATAAAGAAGAGTTGGTAAAAAAATGTGCATCCATCATAGATGAATATAGTCCATTATTAATAGAAGAATATATTTCCGGAAGAGAATACACCGTTCTTGTTGCTGCCAATGCAGAAAATGAAAAAGAGTGTACCGCGTTTAAACCCGTAGAATATAAATTTCCAAAAGGGAAAGAGTTCAAAACCTATTCATTAAAAACCTCGGAGCTGCATCCGGATTGCAATTTTCCCTGTGATGATGCTGAACTGGAAGAAAAATTAAAAACGGCATCCCGAAAAATATTTTTAGGGTTTGGTGCTGTTGGTTATGGCAGAATGGATTTTCGGGTAAATGATAAAAATGAAATTTTTTTCCTGGAAGTAAATTTTACCTGCTCCGTATTTTATAGTGATGGTATGGAGGGTTCTGCTGATTTTATTTTAAAATTTGATGGTATTGGCCAGGCTGGATTTTTAAAACACATTATTAAAGAAGCCATAGCCCGTCATCAACGCAAACAAAAATGCTATGAAGTAAAAGGAAATTCTATTTCGGGTTTTGGCATTTATGCCAACCGAGCAATACCTGCCGGCGAAATAATATTTAATGGAGAAGAGAAACCACAGCGCCTTATTACACTCCGGCATGTAAAACAAAACTGGAGTGAAGTGGATAAAGAGCATTTCCGCCGCTATGCTTACCCGATAAGCAAAGAAGTTTTCATTATGTGGGATAATGACCCAAGCGAATGGGCACCGCAAAACCATAGTTGTGATGCAAACAGTATGTATGATGGACTCAATGTAATAACACTACGCAACGTTCGGAAAAATGAAGAACTTACACTTGACTATGCACAGTTTCTTGATAAAAGCATGGAGCCTTTCCATTGCAATTGCAAAAGTGAAAATTGCCGTGGCTTAATTATGGGAATGCCAAACAACTCCATCACCGAAAGAGAAAAGCGGATGAAGAGAAGGACGGTAGTAAAGTCGAAAGAGAGTTAAGAATACCTGCTTAAAAATTTGAATGATCCTGTTTTCAATTACCGATTGGTTTTTGAAAATAGGATTTTTATTTTATAGAAAAAAGATTACTCCACAATCCTCAGTTTTGCATAATTCAGCATTATCTTTTTCTCTCCGTTCAATTCGAACAAAACAGTAGCAATTGGATTATGTGCTGCTCCTTCCATTTTCATTACTTCGCCAAAACCAAATTTCTGGTGTTCTATTTTTTGGCCTGGCTGTAAA
>JANOFP010000067.1:0-1987 GCA_031413675.1 Bacteroidota bacterium | reverse complement strand
GCCGTTTATTCATTTGCTCACCGGTATTCATTTAATGGTGTTGCCTGCTGCTATAATTTTATATACTCCTTTATTGCAGGGCTGGTACTGGCTCCTTCTGTATATCCCTTATTTCTACGTATCTCAATTATATTTTAAAGGGCGGTTTGGTTTAATGCTGCATTGCATCAGCCACCGTAAATTATTTAAGAAAGGATATATGTGGGTATATGATTGGATTATCTGGGCTATCTGTCCTTTTTTTGGACATACTCCTGAAACCTATTTTGTACATCATATGGCTATGCACCATGTGGAAAATAATGATGTGGATGATGCAAGCAGTACCATGCCTTATCAAAGAGATAGTCTTGTTGGGTTTTTAAAATATGTAACACGTTTTTTGGTGATGGGTTTTGTTGATACCTTTATGTATTTGTTTAGCCGGAAAAGGAAAAAATTCTACATGCGTCTGACTGCTGGTGAAATTTCATTTTATATTTTTTGTGTTGCCATGTGTTTTGTAAATCTGAAAGCAACACTTTTGATATTTATCATACCGTTTGTATTTGCAAGAGTAGTGATGATGCTGGGCAACTGGGCTCAACATGCTTTTGTTGACGAAAAAGATCCTGATCATAATACGATCAATTGCATCAATACAAAATACAATCATACTTGCTGGAATGACGGTTATCATGCCGTACATCATAACCGTCCCGCAATGCACTATACCGAAATACCTGTTGAGTTTTTAAAAAGTAAAGACGAGTTTGCAAAAAACAAAACCCTCATCTTTGATGGTATTCATTATCTCCATATTTTTTTATGGCTGATGACGAAACGGTACGATAAGCTGGCAAACAATATTGTAAATGTAAATAATATGTTTTCAAGCGAAGAAGAAGCAATTGCTTTGATGAAAGAACGAACAAGAAAATTAGTTTGATATAAATGCTAAAGGCTCCAATCGGAGCCTTTAGCATTTTAAGTGAAAAATTGTTATTCTTTCTTCACTCCAATTACCGGCAAAGTCTTTTCATGAATAAGCTGATTAAGCTTTACCACATCCTCACTCATTATTTTTTTCAGTTTGTTCAGTTGCTCATCAATCAAAGGAACTAATTCATTATACGCATCTTTTGTTTGTTTGGATGGCGCCGATTGTCCGGCTGCAGATGCATTATAAATACTGGATAATTTATCATCCAGCTTTATCGGGTAATTTAAAACATCCTGTCCGCTTTTTGCTTTAGTTTGATGTAGTGCATCTTCCACCGCTGTCATTTGTTTGTTTACGGTATCAATTTGTGTCTTCACTTCTTTTGGTAAATCTTTTCCAACCCTTGTACTGAAATCATTCATCTGCTGACGTACCTCACGGATATTTTTGATAGCCTTCATTATTTCTGAAGATTTATCGCGGATCGTAATGAGATGGTTAAACTGATCTTCATATTCTGTCAGCGATGTTTTATAATTAGGATCCGCAAGTATAATAAACGGAACTTCCGTGGAATCTTTACCAGATTTTATTTTTGCAAAATAACTTCCCGGTGCTGCTTTGGGTCCGCCTACAAATCCATTCCATAATATCAATCCTTCCACTCTTTCGGCAACAGGATAAAGCATATCCCACTCAAACTGGTTCATGCCTTTGTTCACATCAACCTTATTTTCCTTAGAACTCGTAGAAAATGTTTTAATTGATTTTCTGTTTTTGTCCATCACATCTACAGAAAGTTTTGTGGAGTCTGTTACACTTTTCATATAAAAATTAATTAAAACCCCGTTTGGCGGATTCGTACCAACATTGCGTTGCGGTGCTGCTGGGCCAAATCCACCTCCACCTCTTCGGCCACCACCCGGCATACGGTATGCAGGATTCACATCAAACACATGCAGATTTTTATTTAAAATATCTGCGCTTTTCTGCTGCACCACAGTTAAGTCATCAAGGATGTATATGCTTCTACCCTGTGTGCCAACGATCAGATCATTATTCTTA
>JANOFP010000066.1:0-1587 GCA_031413675.1 Bacteroidota bacterium | reverse complement strand
TTTTGTCCTGGTATTTATTACTTTTTCATTTGCACATGAAGACAGCAAAAAAATTGAACAAATATATTTGGGAGAAAAAGTTATACCTGCTGTTGATTTTACAGCTTCTCAAAATACAATCCCGGTTAATTTCGAGCTTGGGCTTTCAAAAATTCAGCTTAAGAAAAAATAATTTTTTCATCGGTTTAGTTTTCATTTTACCTCAATAATTTTTCCCGGAAAATTCATGCTTAGGTATTTCCTGATATTATTCCTGTTGTGTTCAGTTAATCTTAATGCCCAGGATAATGAAATTAAAACCGAAGCCGAAAAGTCAGCTGATTCAATTTTAAATCAGTTTAAAAATTCAGAAGACAAAAATTTTGAGGCAGAACCTAAAGAAGAACAGGAAAAATTAATAGCTGCTGAAGAAAAGTATATGGATGAATTTTTGAAAGTAGAAAGAGACAATGCTACTTCAAAAAGATTTAAAACGTATTTACAATTTTTTATCGGTGTTGCTTTTCTTTTCTTTTTTATAATGGCGCTAAAAATTGGAAGAAGGAAAAAAGTAACGGGGTGATAATTTCCTCCGGGCAAAATGAACTGACCGGTGCTTTGTAAAATTTCACTAAACTAATTTACCATCTTATTGGCGCAACTGCTGCTGGCAAATGCTTCTGGTTTCGCTTTAAATGCAAAACCCATTCCCAGGATATAACCCATAGCTTCTTTCAACGCATCATTGCTTTTGAAATGCGGGTTCGTGTTAATGTCTGCATGTACTTCCATATCCACATCATAGACTGTAAAAAGATTGCAGAGTTCATAAGCAATTTCAATGCTCTTTGCAACTTCTGTCAACATTCTTTCTTTGATAGTGAACTGTTGTTTTGTTTTTTCGTTATGAATAAACATAAATCCTCCATGTCCTTCACGTAAAAAAACAATTACGGTAGCAAACTCTGTTTCATGTCCTTTAACCTGGGAGTCTGTGCCGATGCAAACTTTCAACCGGAATCCATTCGCAATTTCCCGTCTGATCGCATTTTCGACTGCATCAATAATCGGTAAATCAATTATATCGCCATTAAATTTTCTCCAACGCATAAAAAAAGGTTTTCCCAAGTTACAGGAAAACCTTTTATAAACAAAGGGGTACGGATTATTGTCCCGCCCTGCGGGACTGAAAAAGTTTATTGGCGAATGAATTTTTCAACCCATTGCTGTTCATCATTTGAAAAACGGATTATATAAATTCCACTTACCATGTTTGCGGATGTTATTTTATTTACACCATTATTGATTGCACCACGGCTTACAATTTTTCCATTCATATCATGTACAGCATACTTATAATTTCCCGGACTACTTACCGTAATTGAGTTGTTATACGTTACCGTACCTGCCAATTGTGGTTTTGGAGTATTTGCATTACCACGCAGGCTTACAATATTTGAGTAATACTGACGACCATTATCAAATGTTACATTCAAACGGTATTGGGCAGTGTTTGCTACAAATGGGGTATAAGCAAATGCACGGTCATCATTGCCAGATTTAACCAGTGGATTAAAGTTTCTTCCGTCCGTTGCTATTTCTACTGAA
>JANOFP010000065.1:0-3816 GCA_031413675.1 Bacteroidota bacterium | reverse complement strand
GGCTGCTTCAAAACGATAGCGGACTGCAGGCCGGTAACTGCCACCCGTCATATCATCTTCCCGTGTCCATATTACTTTTACAGGTTTTTTAATGATGCTGGATAATTCGGCAGCTTCCAATACGTAATCGTTTTGAAGTCGTCTGCCAAATCCGCCACCCAGGCGGGTAAGCTCCAGCGTAATTTTATTTTCAGGAATATTTAAAAGTTTTGAAGTAGCTGCACGGGCACTTGCAGGTACTTGGGTAGGGCCAACTAATTCCACACTGTCTGGCCGAACATCTGCAAAAAAATTCATCGGCTCCATTGGGTTATGAGGAATGAAGGGACACTGGTATTCACTCTTGATAATTTTTACGGCATTCTTAAATGCAGTGTCCACATCTCCATCTTTTCTGCGCTGGGTTATCTTACCATTGTCTAACAAGGAAACAAATAATTGATTATGGTCTGATGAACTTTCTATATTTCCGTCTTTCTCGTATTCAACTTTCAATGTTGTTCTTGCTTTCATTACTTCCCATGTAGATTTGCCTACGACCGCTACATTGTTTTTAAAACTAACCACATCAATTATGCCCGGCATCGCTTTGGCTTCAGCAGCGTCTACTGATTTTATTTTTGTGCCAAATGCCGGTGGCCGCTGTATCATTGCATACACCATTCCTTCGCGGTAAAAATCCAAACCAAAAATTCCTTTGCCGGTTATAATTTTTTTATTCTCAACATTTCTCACTGAAGAGCCAATGATTTTAAAATCTTTCCGGTTCTTCAATGGTACATCTGTGGGCACGGTTAATTTAGAAGCTTCCTCTGCTAATTCACCATAGCTCAATTTTTTTCCTGTTTTTGAATTTATTACAAACCCATTGTTTGTTGTGTAATCTGTTGCTGCTACATTCCAGCGGGCGGCCGCTGCTGTTACTAATAAATGTCTTGCCGAAGCTCCGGCTACTCTTAATCTTTTATATGAATGCGGAATGGCACCGCTGCCGCCGGTTAATTGCCTTTCAAATTTTATTGTATCTAAAGGTGCTTGTATTACTTTCACTTTTGTCCAGTCAGCATCCAGCTCCTCAGCAACTATCATGGGGAAAGAAGTCATGATATTCTGACCCAGTTCAGGATTGGGAGAAAATATAGTTATCGTACCATCAGTTGCTATTGACAAAAAACTATTAAAACCGAGGTCACCGGCAAAGTATGCTTTAGTCATAATCATAGGCACTTCAGCTTCTGCACTAAACCAACTAAAGCCAAGCAGCAGACCTCCACCTGTCATCGATGTTATTTTAATAAAATCTCTTCTGTTGGATTTATTTAAAGTTGTCATATTTTATAATTTTTTACTGGCAGATTTTACACCTTCACGGATACGATGGTATGCACCACAGCGACATAAATTTTCTTGCATGACGTCATCAATTTGCTGATCCGATGGTTTGGGATTTTGTTTTAATAAAGCCGCAGCCGTCATCATCTGCCCGGCCTGGCAATATCCGCATTGGGGCACATCCACTTCATCCCATGCAAGCTGCAACGGATGATCTCCTTTTTCTGACAAGCCTTCAATCGTTGTAACTTTTAAAGACTTGACTCTGGAAACAATGAACACACAGGACTTGACAGCTTTACCATCAACATGTACAGTACATGCACCGCATTCTGCAATACCACAACCATATTTGGTTCCTACCAAACCAAGATGATCCCGTAGTACCCATAAAAGCGGAGTATCGGCTGCCACATCAGCACGGTATTCTTTCCCGTTTACATTTAAATTATAAATAGGCATTTGTTATTTTATTTGTAGTTTGAAGTTAAACAAAAGTAATTGAGTAAAAAAAATGATTTAAATTATTTTCATGAGAAGATCAGGTTATTTGTAAAAAAAGAATTCCAAACTGATCTTTATAAATTGTCTAAAAACCGTCATTGAATTATTTTAGATGTTTTTATTTAACAGACTGATTAATTTGCGATTTAAACCCAATTTTAATTTATGTTATAAAAAATTTCATCTACATACGACAAATCAAGAATTGTAATGATGGTTAAATGTCCTATTTTGATTTTTAATTTTAAAAGCTATACATGAAATACGAAGCAAATTCAGAACGATATCAGAAAATGGAATACCGCAGATGCGGCAACAGTGGTTTAATGTTACCTGCTATATCGCTTGGGCTGTGGCATAACTTCGGTCATATTGATTCTTTGGAAAATGCCCGCAATATGTTACGGGTTGCTTTTGATAATGGCATTACTCATTTTGATTTAGCAAATAACTACGGCCCACCTCCGGGTTCAGCAGAAGAAAATTTTGGAAAAATATTCAAGGATGACTTTATTCCTTACCGTGATGAGTTGATTATTTCATCAAAAGCGGGTTGGGGTATGTGGCCTGGACCCTATGGAGACTGGGGCTCAAAAAAATATTTAGTAGCAAGCCTGGACCAAAGTTTAAAAAGGATGGGGCTTGAGTATGTTGATATTTTTTATCATCACCGGCCTGATCCCGAAACACCTCTTGAAGAAACAATGGGTACATTGGATCTGATGGTGCGTCAGGGAAAAGCTCTTTATGTTGGTATATCAAGTTATCAACCGGAAGAAGCATCAAAAGCAATTCAAATATTAAAAGAGCTGGGAACACCTTGCTTAATACATCAACCAAAATATTCTATGTTCGATCGTTGGGTAGAAGATGGCCTGTTGGATGTGTTGGAAAAAAATAAAGTAGGATGCATTCCTTTTTCTCCCCTTGCACAAGGCTTGCTAAGCAACAAATATTTAAAGGGTATTCCGGAAGGTTCAAGAGCAGCAAGCCATCGTGGTAATGGAGCTATTGATGAAGATCAGGTTTCTGAAGAGAAAATTAATAAAGTGCGTCAATTAAATGTACTGGCAGAAGAACGTGGACAGAACCTTGCGCAGATGGCACTTGCGTGGATATTGAAAGACAAACGTATCAGTTCTGTTTTAATTGGTGTAAGCAGGCTCGAACAGATATTGGACTCTATTCGTTGTTTAGAAAATTATTCGTTTACAAGCGAAGAGCTTAACAGGATTAATACGATTTTAAAATAAAAAAAATGAAATCTAAAAATCTTATTATTATAATTTTGTTTGTTCTAACAGGGTTGTTACAAAAACCCTTTGCACAAGGAAAACAATTTAAAGTGTTGCTGGCAACAACTAACCGAAGTTGGCAATACTCATCATTGCAGAATGAAGCTGGTGCTTATCTTGATTCCAATTTATATGAATTAAGAATTTATTATTGTGAACCAAACAGATTAAATGCATTGATAGAACGCTTTACCAATCATTCAACAAAACTTTTTGAAAAACATGGGATAACGAATGTAGGGTACTGGCTTCCCATTTCAAATGAAAAAAATGCTTTGTACTATATTTTATCATTTCCAAATATAGAAGAAAAAGAAAAAGCATGGAAAAATTTTGTCGCAGATCCTGAATGGAAAAAAGTAAAAAGCAAATCGGAAGAGAGTGGAAAAATAGTTGCAAAAATTGAATCTTACTTTTTAAATACAACAGATTATTCGCCACCTATGCAAACTGGCGATAGTAATAAATCAAGAGTATTTGAGTTAAGAACCTATTTCCCCAACCCCGGTCAATTAAATAATCTGAACAATCGGTTTAAAAATTATACACTCAGGGGTTTTGAAAAACATGGACCCAGTTGCTGGCGGCCCTCGGGTTGAGCGTATTTGCAGGGCTTAAGCTGGATAAATGGTTGCATACATCGCCATTGCTGGCCTGTGCATTACCTTTGCTCGTATTGTCGGGC
>JANOFP010000064.1:0-7725 GCA_031413675.1 Bacteroidota bacterium | reverse complement strand
ATTTTCTGCCGGCCGGGCTGTTCCCGGGCGGCGCGCCGTTCAACGACGCCTACCACGCGCACCAACTCGGGCTCGACGCGCGCGTCGTCTCCGCCGTCGGCCGCGACCTGCACGGAGACGAACTCGTGCGCCGCCTGCACGACTGGGGCCTCCCGACCGATCTGATCGCGCGCCACACGGGCCTGCCCACCGGTTACGTCCGCGCCACCCTCGCGCCCAACGGCGACGCGCACTACGACATCACGCGCAGCGTCGCGTGGGACCAGATCGTGCTCACGAGCTAGGCGGTGCACGTCGCGAACCACGCCCGCGCGCTGGTGTTCGGTTCGCTCGCGCTGCGATCATCCTTCAACCGCAACGCACTCGACCGCTTGTTCGCCGTGTTGCCGGGAGATGGGCTGCGCGTGTTCGACGTCAACCTGCGCCCACCGTTCGACGACCTCGCGCTCGTGCGCGACCGCGCCACCCGCGCGTCCGTGCTCAAACTCAACGCCGCCGAAGTGAGGAGGCCGCCGGTAATAAAGTGGAAGCAAATATAAATTATCAAAAAGCTTTTGCATTGGATAAGACAATGACCGAAGCAAAAGAAGCTGTTGATAAACTGAAATAATTGTATTTTTGAAAAATGAATTCCAAAGAATTAATATTAGCAAAAATAAAAACTACAGTTCTGTCCATAGAGCCAGATGCTACTGTTATTCTGTATGGTTCTTTTGCAAGAGGAGATAATCGTTCTGATTCAGATATGGATATTCTTATTTTGGTTGATAAAGAAAAAATAACAAGAGATGATGAAAAAAAAATTACACATCCACTTTTTAAATTTGAATTAGCAACCAATCAGGTAATTTCTCCTTTCATAAAACCTAAAAAAACCTGGTACGAGCTTTATCCAAATACTCCTTTGTTTATCAATATTAAAAATGAAGGAATTGTTTTATGAAAACTCCGGATAAAGAAGATATTATTAAAATAAGACTTCGGAGGGCAAGAAAATCATTATTAGAAGCAAAGGCGATGTATGAAAATGATTTTAATAACGCAGCACTCAATAGGTTATATTATGCATGTTTTTATAGCGCAACTGCTCTCTTATTTAAAAAAGATATTTTAACTAAAACACATGCTGGAGTAAAGCAAATGCTCGGTCTGCATTATATCAATCCCGGAATATTATCAGAAGAAATGGGAGAGTTTTACAGCAACATTTTATATAGCCGTCAAAATGCAGATTACGATGATATAGAAGAATCAGAAACAGAACTTGTAAAAGAATACACTACGCTTGCAAAACAGTTTATTGATACAGAACAAAACATACTTGAACTTTAATTAATATTATGCCCATTATCGCCCCTTCACTCCTGTCCGCCAACTTCATCAACCTTGAAGCAGATTGTAAAATGCTGAATGAAAGCCAGGCCGATTGGTATCACCTGGATGTAATGGATGGACGTTTTGTTCCTAACATTTCATTTGGACCGATGCTAATTGAATTTTTCAGAAAAGCCACTACCAAGGTTTGTGATGTACACCTGATGATTGAGGAACCGGGAAATTTTGCAGAACAATTTAAAAATGCTGGTGCAGATATTCTTTCCGTTCATATTGAAGCTTGTCCGCATCTGCATCGAAATATTCAGCAAATAAAATCATTGGGTATGAAAGCAGGAGTCGCTCTAAACCCACATACTCCTGTTAACTTATTAGCTGACGTGTTGCAGGATATAGATTTGGTTTGCCTGATGAGTGTAAACCCGGGCTTTGGCGGACAAAAATTTATTCCGCAGACTTTAGAAAAAATAAAACAACTCCGGAATATGATTGATGCGAAAGGATTAAAGACGCATATTGAAATTGATGGAGGTGTAACATTGGATAATGCAAAAGAAATCCTTAGTGCTGGTGCTGATGTGCTAGTTGCAGGGAATACTGTTTTTAAATCTGCTGACCCAAAAGCAACGATTGCAAAATTAAAGTTGTTATAGCTATCAAATGCTTCCAAATTTTTTGAAAAAACTATTAACCATATCCTCTATTGCAATTGGGTTGATATTTTTCAATTCCTGTTACAACTACCCCTGTACTTCCGGCGAATTACATATTGGGTTAAAAGGATTTTCAGATACAGAAGCCGATACAATAATCGTAAGAAGATTTTATGGAAATACCCCGCAGTTGAAGGATACTTTTCTTGTTGATCATATCGGGTTTAAAAGAAATCTTGATACTCTCGAAATGGTAGCAACACCAGGAGTTGTATTTCCTACTATTGAATTTGATTATGAATTTTATTTCCCTGAACCTGCCAGGTTATTTAAGATTTCTAATATAACTGAAGAGCAACGTTCTATTAAAAAGAAACTGGGCGGAACCAAAGAAGGATGTGTAAACAGGATAACCGGATATACGTTGGATGGTTTGCCAGTAAATACAACAGGTTTTAGCAGGACATACTTAAAAAAATAAAATCAATTTTTCTAACGGGAATTTTCTGAATAGAACTTTTATTGAGTAATATTGTTCTCAAATCCAAACCAGGAATGAACCTGTTCAAACTAATTTTAACCACCCTTTGTTTATTTATTGCTGGCATCGCCTTCTCCCAAAAAAAATCAGCATTTGTTTCCGGCAAAGTGGTGGATGAAAATGAAAACTCCATTGCACTTGTAAATGTTTCCATTCTCGGCAGGCAAACTGTTGTTACAACCAACGATTCTGGTTATTTTAAAATTTCTGTTCCTGCTGACAAAGCTTTTGCATTAATCTTTTCTTACACCGGTAAAAGAACAGAGCAACGGAATTTTTTATTGAATGAAAATGAAGAGGAAGTAATAACCATCCGGCTTGAACGGGGTAAGGAAACATTAGAAGAAGTTATAATAAAAGATAACCGCGACAGAACCGAAGTGGGTCTTATCCGCCCTAATCCAAAATCTATTTTGAATTTACCTTCGGCAGTTACGGGTGTAGAAAGCCTGATAAAAATTTTTGTTGGAAGCAATAATGAACTCACTTCACAATACAATGTCCGGGGCGGCAGTTACGATGAGAATTTAATTTATGTAAATGATTTTGAAATCTTCCGTCCTTATCTTATCCGCAGTGGCCAGCAAGAAGGTTTAAGTTTTATTCATCCTGAACTGGTTCGAAATATTAATTTTTACAATGGCGGCTTCCAGGCAAAATATGGAGATAAGCTGAGTAGTGTTTTAGATATTCAATATAAAAAACCAAAACGTTTTGGTGGCAGTGCTTATGTAAGTGTATTAGAACAGGGATTAAGTTTGGAAGGAACTTCAGCTAACGAAAAACTCAGTTACCTCTTTGGCATTCGAAACAGAAGTAACCGGAATTTATTAAGCCGTCAGGATACAAAAGGAAATTATGTTCCATCATCTGGTGATATTCAAACACTGATCAATTATAAATTTAATAATAAATGGAGTGCAGAATTTTTGGGTAATATTTCTAAAACAAAATTCACATTGGTTCCAGAGTTCAGTCAGCTCACATCATCGGTCTTCTCCCCCTTCTTTAGTGCCACACTCGGTGTAGATATTTATTTTGCCGGACGTGAAAGAGATGAATACACGACCAATATGTTTGGGCTTTCATTTACCAACCAGGTAACCAAAAACCTAAAACTAAAATGGATGGTCTCCCGGTTTACGAATGATGAAAATGAAAATATAGATATCAGTGGTGCTTATATTTTTGGCGATCGTGATTTTGATAAACGCAATGCAACGTATGGTTTAATAGTAAATCCGTTGGGTGCGGGGCTCTATCAGAATTTTGCCAGAAACAAACTGAATATTGAAAACTTAAATTTTGCTCATAAAGGAACATTCGATAAAGGAAAACATAATATTCAGTGGGGCGTCGCTTATGACAAAACATCAATTGCAGATAAACTTAATGAATGGGAATACCAGGATAGTGCCGGTTATTCCTTACCCTTTAATCCAAATCTTTTACAACTCAATAAAATATTAAAATCAAAAGCGGATTTAAGTATTGATAAATTTTCGGGTTATGTGCAGGACAATATTGTGTTTGGCGATTCATTAAATTCATATACCGTACAAGCTGGAGTACGATATAATTATAATACGCTTAATAAAGAAATTCTGATTTCACCACGCCTCGGTTTTAGCTGGAAACCGAATTGGAAAAAAGATATTGTATTTCGTGCAGCAGTTGGATCCTATCAACAGCCGCCCTTTTATCGTGAACTGAGAAGATATGATGGAACCGTAAACACAAATTTAAAAGCACAAAAAAGTTTACAAGCTGTAGGCGGTTTCGATTATAATTTTAAAGGCTGGGGCCGGGCACTGAGATGGACAACAGAAGTTTACTATAAAAAAATGACGGATGTGGTACCCTATGATATTGATAATGTCCGGTTGCGCTACTTCGGAGAAAATAATGCAAAAGCGTATGCGGCCGGTATTGAAATGCGATTGTTTGGTGAGATAGTAAAAGATGCGGAGAGTTGGATAAGCATTGGCTTTATGAAAACCAAAGAGGATATTACGAATGATTTTTATAAAAAATATACACTCGACACTAATTTTATTGTGACTGACAGTGTCACAGTACAAAATGGTTATATCCGAAGGCCAACTGACCGCAGAATAACTTTTGGCATGTACTTCCAGGATTATCTTGCCACTAATAAAAATGTAAAAATGTATTTGAATCTGTTGTATGGTTCTAACCTTCCATACAATATTCCGGGTTTGGTACGCTATAGAAATGCGTTGGTAATTGATCCGTATATCCGAGTAGATATTGGCTTTAGTGTTTTATTGCTGGACAGTGACCGAAGTAATCGCCGCAGCCATTCTCCTTTTAGAAACTTTGATAATATCTGGGCAAGTCTTGAACTGTTCAATATGATTGATCGTGCCAATACCATTTCTTATTTGCTGGTAAAAGATTTTTCAAATACGGTTTTTACTTTACCGAATCGTTTAACTCCACGGTTGGTAAATTTTAAGATTGTGGCGAGGTGGTAGTAATTAAATATTAATCATTTATGCCAAAAATATTTCAATACCTCAGTTATATCATTCGTTTTTATACAAATGACCATCTCCCAATTCATGTACATGTTCAAATTCAAAACAGGGAAATAAAAGTAGAGTTTCAAATTTCAGGAGATGATGTAACTTTAGTGTTCAAAAAAGTAAAGGGGAAGGAACCTCTGAGTGTATCTGAAGCAAATGAAGTTGCTGTTTTTTTAAAAACGTATTATAAACAAATTATAGATAAATGGGAAATGGTATTCATCTATCACAAAAAGGTAAAGTGCGACGTAGTCATAAAAAAGCTGAACAAAAAGATGTAACTCTCACTTCGGCTAAATATTTAAATGACTACAAAATCCTTTTGTCTTTTACTTCTGCCGGAATGAGACTAAGTACGCTGGTAAATTTCCTGCCCCTTTTCAATAAATATGTCAAAGGTGAAAATTTGAAATATTTAGATCCTCAACTATTTAGAAAATTCATTTTTAAAAATGGAAATATATATTGGGGTAGAAATGAAGATGTAATATTTCCGGTAAACTTGTTGATTAAACAAAAGGCTAGGTCATTATCAGACAAAGAAGAAATCCTGTATATTATTTGAAATTTTCATTAATAAATATTCCATACCTGCCAAGTATGCCATATTTACAATTACTTCCGCAACCAAAACTCATCCGTCCAATCCGAGCCACAAAGAGGATGTGCTTCTAACTCACTGTAAATTTCTTCCAGTTGTTCCTTTGTAAGATGCTCTTCCACCCATTGAAATAATTCACGTTCTTCAAAACGGATATGTTTGAATAGAATATCTGCAAGTGTAGAAAAAGTTGCAGCAGAACTATCCTGACCCAATTGCAAAATCAATTCACGTATCATCTCATGTTCATCCCGCATTTGTTTCAACAAGACATTGTCTTCCGGAATAAATTTCGATAATACCTGCTCCTCATGAAAAAAATGAGGTTTGATATGCTGTTGCCAATAAAAAATTGTAAACTCTTTTAGCTTACCCATTGTAGTTTTATTTTCCAACCCCTGTCTGAGTTTCCAAACAAACTGCAAGCCATCATGATGCTCGCGGCTAAGCGGCGAGAGTTCTTTACTTCTTTTTAAAGGTTGTGGATTTTCCATAAAGTAAAAATAAAGCATTGAAATAAAAACTTGCTGATAAAAAACAAGACCTGGCCTGATTTATCTCATACGAGCTATGCCATGGCTGCGAGGTATGACATAGCTGATTAAATCCATTTATTCCTTCGCTTATCCCAACCGGATACTCCAATTTTAAACTGGAATGGGCTATTATATTTATTAGCAGCAGCGCCGATAATATATACACCAATTTTAAATTTATAAGTGGGGTTAAATGGCCATTTGAATATTCTTTCCACACCGGTAAACAATTCTGCATAACGCAAATTTCTTTCCGGGACAATCAAAAAACCGCCACCTGCAATTTCCCTTAGTTGCAGTTTTTTGAGAAATGGAATTTTATTTAATAAAGCTCCATTGAACTCATGTAGATAATGTGCCTGGTAAAAACGTTTGAACACCGGGAAAGTTGAATCCAATGACTGGAAGGCTTCTTCCGGATTCATAAAAAATAATGGATCGCCACGTCGTTGAAATTTATAATCAACCAACCGAAGATCTTTTTTATTTAAAAAACTCCCGCTGATTATTTTGTATTTTGAAATACCCGTAATCCCTAATTTCAATTCCTGTTCGATACCAAATTCCAAATAATCAAAATTGATTGTGCTTTTAAAAAAGCCGGGTATTCCTTTTTTCCATTCTACATAAAAAGTTGGCCACTTAGAACCCAAAATTAATTTCTCCAATGGCTCACGTAAATATTTTTGCTGTGGTGTAAAAGCTAACCGCACTCTGCTATGAACCGTATTGTAAGGAGTAAACGGAACTGCCTGATTATTTTCCAGCCATTCGCCAAACAAACTATCCACTTTAGAATTTGTTTTATAATTGCTTACCGAACGCCGGAATGCCAGGTCGAGATCTGTATATAAAAAAAGTCCATTCAATAATTCAAGTCCGTGTCCCACACCAATCGAATTATTTAAATAAAAATTACTCCGCTTCACCATATTAATCCAGGCATCGCCACTATAGATATACTGAAAATCACGACCGGCACTAAAACGGTAAAAGCCACGGTTAATCGGATTATACATTCTGTTAATTGAAATACTTCCATTCAAATCTTTATTGCGCAAACCATAACTGAGGTTTGTAAAGACAGAAATATTTTTTTTTGACTTAAATGTTTTTAAATAAAAAATAGTTGCCCCAATCCTCGCACCGCCAAATTGAAATGGCTGATATAAAGATGTAATGGGTGATACATTCCATCTTCGTTCTTTTGCACGGTTATAAAAAGTTAATCCCGTAAACAATACTTTTTTCCAGGTTATTTTATTAGTTAGTACATCAATAGAATCGAGATAAGCTTTGGCATGTGTGGCATGGTAAACACTGTCTTTATAACGGATAAAACGAATTTCTTTTTTAGTGAGTGGCTCAGTTCTCACTTTTTGCCAGAAACTGCTGTCCCGTTCATAAGCTTCCTGTGCTGTTGCACTGAGCTCTACCCCAAAATATTTTGGAGCAAACGTTTTGTTCAATTCAAAATCAGTATATGTAACCAGGGTTTGCCCGGAGAGTT
>JANOFP010000063.1:0-2429 GCA_031413675.1 Bacteroidota bacterium | reverse complement strand
GTACAACAATCATTTCCCTTTTGTACAGGTGGGCATTTAACTGAACCATAACTGCAAAACACGCAGCAATCGTCTTCTTTTGGCCGTATCCTGGTATTACATTTCTTACACATATAAAAAAACTGGCAGGCATCCGTTGGCATGGTTTCTTCTTTTTTGTGCCCGCATACGGGACATGTAATGATTGAATGTAATTGAACTGTCATTTACAACAATCTTTTTTTCTTACAAAAACAGCTTTGAAGATTTTCAATAAAAATTGTCCTATTGATTTTATTGCCGTCATTATAACATGGTTAATAACATTGCACCGCTCATACCAATCATCAGCGCATCTTCAATAATGGTGATGGTACTCATGGGCAAATTAAACACTGCCCCCAAACAGGCACATTTTATTTTACGTTTTTTGAACACACTTTGTAATACCCCAATAATGCTTACTGTCATGATTACAAAGGTAACTGCATTTGTGAGTATGGGATTAAAGCCTGAAAGAAATGCAAGTCCTAATGCCAGTTCTGTAAAAGCATAAACATAGCCCCACCCTTTCCACTTCTTTGCCATAATATCATACATGCTGTAGCTCTCCGCAAAACCTTTCAGGTTAAGGAATTTGAAAAACGAGAACACCAGGAAAAACCCAGCCATGAAATGATTCATCCAGCGCATCCAGGCAAATTCACCATGCATATATTCAATTAACAGGGAAATACCAGTAATGTATCCAAAGATTAGCAGGATAGGTTTATAGTTTTCAAACCATGATTTTGTTTCTTCAATCGCCAGAACCGGAGCAACAACAGGATAAAGATGATTTGCTTCTGTTAATTGATATTTTGGATAATCCTTTAATGCTGCTTTTAATTCACCAGTTACAATATGTTTGTCCATATCAACAACAGCTTCTCCTTTGGATAAATCAATACTGACATTTTTAACGCCGGTTACTTTGGATAAAAGATTCTGCACTTTTGCCTGGCAACCGCCGCAGGTCATTCCGGTTATAGTATAGGTATGTGTCATAAAATATTTTAACACAAATATCTGTACAGATGAACGGGGAAATGTTATGATACTTTGAGTATTTGTTATGAAATAGTAAGACTATATTTTATCAATTGGGCGGCGGTGATGATCTTTGAGTTTTTTAAAGTCGCTGGTAGTAAAACCTGTTATTTTTTTAAACTGACCGGATAAATACGCCACGCTGCTATAGCCGAGTTTAAATGCCATTTCACTTAATGTAAGTTCATCATATACCAGCCATTCTTTTACTTTTTCAATTTTCTGGAGAATGAAAAATTGTTCAATCGTATTATTTTCAACGGAAGAAAAAAGATTTGTGAGATAATGATAATCTTTATGCAGCCTGTCGGCCAGGTAGCCAGAAAGATTCTCTTTCATTTCATCCAGTTCGCCGTAGTGCACCAAATCAATGATGAGTTGCTTTATTTGCTGCACCAGTTTTGCTTTTTGATTATCTAATAATTCAAACCCTTCAGCTTCCAGCTTTTTTCGGATTATCTGTAATTGTTCCGGAGTCAGCCTATCAACGATAATTGCTTTACCCAATTGCACTGATTGAACCTCCACACCGGCTTCTTTCAAAACAGACGAAACAGTTTTGATACAGCGGCCACACACCATATTTTTAATACTTAAATCCATATGAATTAATGACCATGTTTATTAATATGAAGATAATAAAAAGTATGAGTAGATTTATTCCTCGTTTTCACTTTTTACAGGAACTAAGTCCATTCCGCATTTAGGACAGTTGCCCGGTTTATCCTGTACAATTTCCGGATGCATGGGACAGGTGTATTGTTGCTGATGTTGATGTTCCATTTTCTATTTTTTTTAATTGTCAAGCCAGCAACGAATCACTGGCTTTGGATATATCTTATTAAAATTCGGGTTTGAATCCAAAATTGCAAAATCACATTTATTTTGTGTTACAGAATTTTGGAGATGATTTATACTTATTTACATCTTCATTCCCTCCATCGGATTAACACCTTTCTTAAAAATAAATTCACTATTAAGTAAATAGGCGCCGGTAATAACCACCAAATCCCCTGGCAGCAATCCGCTTCTTATTTCTATTATACTGCCTTCCTCTGCACCCACTTCAACCATTTTGTTTTTGAAAGTATTTTTTCCTGTTTGTATCCATACTGTTGCCCCTTTAGCATCACGGATAACTGCATCAACAGGTAATGTAAGAGAGGAACGCTTTGTACCGCTGAGGTAAACATAAGCAGACATGCCTGGCTTTAATTTGTTGTTTTTATTGGGAATGGAAACCCGTATTAAATTAATTCTTGATTCGGCCGAGTGCCGCGAGGCGGTCCATCTGGCGCGCGTGCTCCTCGGCTCGCTTGATCGGCGTCAAGTCGAGGAACGTGGCGAGTGCGCCGTAGACG
>JANOFP010000062.1:0-3118 GCA_031413675.1 Bacteroidota bacterium | reverse complement strand
CATTTGATTGCAATGGCAAAAAGTGTGAACATAAATTTAACGCAGGACGATTTTCAAACGATTAGTGATAAGGTTCCTGTGCTGGCTGATTTCAAACCCTCTGGAAAATATCTCATGCAACAGCTTCATGAACATGGCGGTTTGCCATCAGTAATGAAGTATTTACTTGCCAAAGGAATGTTGCATGGCGATTGTTTGACAGTAACCGGTAAAACGGTAGCAGAAAATTTAGCAGGTGTTCCGGATTTGGATTTCGAGGCTCAGAAAATTATTTATCCGCTAGAACAACCGTTGAAAAAAACGGGGCACCTGCAAATTCTGTATGGCAATCTTGCTGAGAAAGGAAGTGTGGCAAAAATTTCCGGTAAAGAAGGTGAAAAATTTGTTGGACCTGCAAGAGTATTTGATGGTGAACAAAAATTAATTGCCGGTATAAAAAGTGGATTGATAAAAGCTGGTGACGTAGTCGTAATAAAAAATGAAGGGCCAAAAGGTGCGCCGGGTATGCCGGAGATGCTGAAACCAACTTCTGCAATTAGTGGCGCTGGATTGGGAAAGAGTGTTGCTTTGATTACTGATGGCCGTTTTAGCGGAGGCACGCATGGTTTTGTTGTTGGACATATAACACCCGAAGCACATGAAGGCGGATTGATTGGATTTGTGCATGACGATGATATCATTGAAATAGATGTGACGAAGAACACCATCATATTGAAAGTAAGTGATGAAGAAATTGCTAAAAGAAAAACGAATTGGAAACAACCGGCATTGAAAGTAAGCAGGGGTGTATTGTATAAATATGCAATGTGTGTGAAGGATGCAAGTGAAGGTTGTGTAACTGATGAGTGAAAACCTCACCCTCAGTCCCTCTCCAAAGGAGAGGGAAGCAACACACAGTCCTTGCTTAATCAACCATGTTGATAAGCAATCGGCGTGATTGATATGTGGTGAGTAAAGAACTAAAGTTGAAATGGTAGAACAAAAAGTTGATTAAAGATATAATGTACCGCTCCCTCTCCTTTGGAGAGGGAGGTGGAGGGTGAGGTTAAATTGAGGATTGAAAATTTAAAAAGCGAAACATGGAAACACTCGAAGTATTAAAAGAAAAAACTGCAACAAAGAAAGTTGAATCTATAAGTGGCAGCGAAGCAGTTCTTCGTGCATTTGTTGCCGAAGGTGTTGACACCATCTTTGGTTATCCCGGTGGTGCTATCATGCCCATTTATGATGCGTTGTATGATTATCATGACAGGCTGAAACATATTTTGGTACGTCATGAACAGGGAGCAATACATGCAGCGCAAGGTTTTGCAAGAGTGAGCGGAAGAACCGGTGTTGTGTTTGCAACGAGTGGCCCCGGTGCAACTAATCTTGTAACAGGTTTAGCTGATGCAATGATTGACTCCACTCCTGTTGTGTGTATCACTGGACAAGTATTTGCGCATTTATTGGGAACAGATGCATTCCAGGAAACTGATGTAATAAATATTACCACACCAGTTACTAAATGGAATTACCAGGTTACTGACGCAAAAGAAATTCCTTCTGTATTGGCAAAAGCATTTTATATCGCTGGCAGCGGAAGGCCCGGTCCTGTGCTGATTGATATTACTAAAAATGCGCAGCTTCAATTATTCGATTATGATGGTTATAAAAAATGTGACCATATCAGAAGTTATCGTCCGAAGCCGATAGTACGTAAAGAATATATCGAGCAGGCTGCTAAATTGATTAACGAAGCAGAAAGGCCATTTGTAATTTTTGGACAGGGCGTTATTCTTGGTAAAGCAGAAAAGGAATTTATCAAGTTTATTGAAAAAGCTGGCATTCCTGCTGCATGGACGATTTTAGGAATGAGTGCAATACCAACTAACCATCCCCTTGCTGTGGGTATGCTGGGCATGCATGGAAACTATGGACCAAATCTTTTGACAAATGAATGTGATGTATTGATTGCAATTGGTATGCGATTCGATGACCGTGTAACCGGAAGATTGGATAAATATGCAAAGCAGGCAAAAGTGATTCATCTCGATATTGACCCATCAGAAATTGATAAAAATGTAAAAGCAACAGTACCGGTATGGGGCGATTGTAAAGAAACATTGCCTTTGCTCACTGAACTGGTGCAACAAAAAGTTTACCCGCAATGGCTGCAGAAGTTTAATGATTGCATGAAGAAAGAACAGGAGAAATGTATCAAAGCAGAAATGAATCCCGATACAGAAGTTCTCACGATGGGTGAAATAATAACTGCTATTAACGAATTAACAAAAGGAGAAGCTGTTATTGTAACGGATGTGGGCCAGCACCAAATGGTAGCTTGTCGTTATGCAGAATACAATAAAAGTAAAAGCAATATCACCAGTGGTGGATTAGGTACAATGGGTTTTGCATTACCAGCTGCTATCGGTGCAAAATACGGAGCACAGGAAATAACGGTTATTGCAATCATTGGTGATGGTGGTATTCAAATGACGATACAGGAATTGGGGACTATCATGCAATTCAAGCCAGATGTAAAGATTATTATCCTTAATAATAAATTTTTGGGAATGGTTCGTCAGTGGCAGGAGCTTTTCCATCAGAACCGTTATTCATTTGTAAATATTGAAAGTCCCGATTTTGTAATGGTAGCCAAAGGCTATGGCATTGAAGGAAAAAGTATTTCAAAAAGAGAAGATATGAAAAGCACACTGAAAGAAATGCTGAATCATAAAGGAAGTTATTTACTGGAAGTGATTGTTGGAAAAGAAAATAATGTATTCCCGATGGTACCGCAAGGTCGTGGCGTGGCTGAAGTTGTTTTATGTAAAGAAGAAATTTAGCCCCCTGTCCCCCTTAAGGGGGAACTTAGGCTGAATATTCTTTTAAAAAATAAAAGTTCTTTAAAGAAGTAAGTTGAATGATTGTGATACAAGCTATGTTGCTACTATTAAGCTTCTGTTGCGTCGCACTCTTCAGCTGAATCAATTCTATTGAACATCATTTTAAACTGCACTCCTAATCGGAGTGTATCAAAACTCCCCTTTAGGGGATGGGGGTAATTAATATGAATCCAAAAGTAAAATCGGCGAGAAGACAAAATATTCGTTTTGCCAAAGCGAGCGACCAAGGA
>JANOFP010000061.1:0-2305 GCA_031413675.1 Bacteroidota bacterium | reverse complement strand
CAAGAATAGAAGATTTAAGAATGGTAGCATCGTTTGTAAAAGGAAAACATAAAGCCGATGATGTGGAAGTATGGATTGTTCCTGGCAGCAAACAAGTAGAAGCACAAGCTATTGAAGAAGGCATAGATAAAATATTTGAAGCGGCCGGATTCATGCTTCGTCAGCCCGGCTGTTCTGCTTGCCTTGGTATGAATGAAGATAAAATACCAGCCGGCAAATATTGTGTAAGTACCAGCAACCGGAATTTTGAAGGAAGACAAGGTGCAGGTGCAAGAACATTACTGGCAAGTCCGTTGACAGCAGCCGCAGCAGCTATCACAGGAAAAGTTTGTGATGTAAGGGAACTGTTGAATAGCGAACAAAAAGAAGAAATGTTAGAACAAAATTTAAATTAATAAACGAATGCCCGGCATTCCCCTCTCCGCCAGGAGAGGGGTTAGGGGTGAGGCCAAATGAGTAAGAAAATAAACATAATAAAATCAACGGCAGTTCCGCTAAATATAGAAAACGTGGACACTGACCAGATTATTCCTGCACGTTTTTTAAAAGCAACAAGCAGGGAAGGTTTTGGTAAGAATTTATTCCGCGATTGGAGATATATTAATGATGATGAAAACCAGCCAAAGAAAGACTTTCCTTTAAATGATAAAACTTACAGCGGTAAAATTTTATTAGCTAGTAAAAATTTTGGCTGTGGTTCTTCAAGAGAACATGCAGCATGGGCTATTAAAGACGCAGGATTTGATGTGGTAGTAAGCAGCTTCTTCGCTGATATTTTTAAAAACAATTCACTTAATAATTTTTTACTGCCGGTTACAGTCAGCGAAAGTTTTTCTCAAAAATTATTTGAAGCAGTTGAAAAAAATCCGGCGACTGAAGTTGAAGTGAATTTAGAAAAGCAAACAATTAGTGTTGATGGACAATCTGAATCATTCGATATAAACAGTTATAAAAAAACCTGCCTGTTGAATGGTTATGATGACATAGATTATTTATTAAACAGTAAAGAAGAAATTGTTCAATACGAAAACAGTTTAGCATAACCCTTATGAAAAAGAAAATAGCAATATTAAACGGAGATGGTATCGGGCCGGAAGTGACGAAGCAGTCAATAAATATATTGAATGCAATTGCAGAACGGTTTGGTCATTCATTTGAATATACCGAAGCATTAATTGGTGCAGATGCAATTGACAAAACCGGAACAGCACTGCCAACTGAAACAATTGATATCTGTCTTGACAGCGATGCAGTTTTATTCGGTGCAGTTGGCCATCCGAAATATGATAATGACCCCAATGCAAAAGTGAGACCCGAGCAAGGAATACTGGGAATCAGGAAAGCGTTGCAGTTATTTGCAAATATCCGTCCGGTTACTACTTATAAAACATTATATCACCTCTCTCCCATCAAATCAAAAAATTTAGAGGGTGTTGATTTTATCATCTTCCGTGAACTGACCAGTGGAATTTATTTTGGTAAAAAACAAACCGCAGAAGATGGCAGTTCGGCAAGTGATGAATGTTTTTATACAAAAGAAGAAATTGAAAGAATTTCACACCAGGCATTTCAATATGCACAAAAAAGAAGAAAGAAACTGACTCTGGTTGATAAAGCGAATGTGCTGGACACTTCACGACTTTGGAGAAAATGTGTGCAGCAAATAGCTACTGAGTATACAGATGTGAAAGTTGATTACATGTTTGTTGATAATGCAGCGATGCAAATTCTTATTAATCCAAAACAGTTTGATGTAATACTTACAGAAAATATGTTTGGTGATATCATCAGTGATGAAGCAAGTGTGCTTGCAGGTTCATTAGGGCTATTGCCTTCTGCATCTGTTGGAAATAAAACAGCTTTGTTTGAACCGATTCATGGTTCTTACCCACAAGCAGCGGGAAAAGATATTGCCAACCCGCTTGGCTCTATTCTTTCATCGGCTATGATGCTTGACCATTTAGGGATGAAGGAAGAAGCTGTTTTAATCCGCGAAGCAGTTGAGTGGACACTCGAAAATAATTTCGTAACTAAAGATATTGACCCGGTGAATTTTTATTTCACTTCTACTATCGGCGAGCTTTTGTGTGATTATGTAAGTGGAAAGATTCCGGGTTCTATTAAGAAAGAAAATATTGAATTACGTAAGTCGACGATAATATAGGCCCGGCCCCCTCTAACTCCCCCCCAAGGGGGAGAATTGCAAGGCACAAGGCCAGCTTATTTGACGAGTTTGATTTGATTGGAAATATTCGAAAAGTCAGGGCTGTGGGTTGGTAAGCCTCCCCTTCGGGGAGGTTTGGAG
>JANOFP010000060.1:0-8793 GCA_031413675.1 Bacteroidota bacterium | reverse complement strand
ACCGACGAAAAAGTGGGAGTCGAAGCAACAAAATTGTACAACGATGCAAATACATTACTGGATAAAGTGGTTTCTGAAAAATGGTTAACAGCAAAAGGCACAATTGGTTTTTGGCATGCTAACAGCAATGGGAAAGATACTGTTTCGGTATTGAATGAAAAAGAAGGACCTGATGAAGTAGTGCATTTACAATTCCTTCGTCAGCAAATTAAAAAAGCAGCAGGCCAACCGAATTTATCTCTTGCTGATTTTATTACACCTGCCGAATCAAAATCGCAGGATTATATCGGCGCATTTTCCGTTACCATCAAAGGAATAGAAGAGCATATCAAACGTTTTGAAGCAGCACATGATGATTATAATAAAATAACATTGCAGGCATTAGCAGATCGATTAGCTGAAGCCTTTGCAGAAGTATTACATCAAAGAACACGTAAAGAATTCTGGGGTTATATAAAGGACGAGCAGTTGAGCAATGAAGATTTGATTAAAGAAAAATATTCAGGCATTCGTCCGGCGCCAGGCTATCCCGCATGTCCTGATCATACAGAAAAATACAAACTGTTTAGTCTGCTCGGTGGCGAAGAAGCAACCGGAATTCATTTAACTGAATCACTCGCTATGTATCCTGCTGCATCTGTTTGCGGCTGGTACTTTGCTAATCCGGAAAGTAAATATTTTGGCGTGGGTAAAATTGATAATGATCAGTTGCAAGATTATGCAAAGAGAAAAGAAATAAGTGTGGATGAGATGACGAGATGGTTGAGGCCTGTGTTGGAATAAGTTAACCAATTTGTCCTTTACCTATTAAACGCCATATTCAAAAAATAATAACCCCCATTGTACCCATATGGCGTTGCCTGGTTGCTATATATTAATATCCCCTGGTTCTGATTGATAGGATTTTTTACCCGGTCGGGATAAACATCAAACACATTATTGATGCCTGCGGTAATAATAAGCCATTTTTTTAATGAATAATTGAAATTGATGTCAGTAAAAATTTTCGCTGAAAAAAATTCATCTTGCGATGTATTAGCTGAATTCTGCACAATCGATGTTTCTCCAAAACGTGTGCTTCTGATCAAAATCCCTGCTTTCCCTTTTTTGTAATTTGCTGATAAAATTATTTTACTTGCTGGCTGACTATGTTCAATTCTTTCTCTTTCTTCCCTGTTAAACAAAATATTTTCATTCGATGAGTTAGCTGCCAGCTTATCGGTGGTTTGTATCGGTCCGAAAAGAGTTGTCCGGGTAAAATTTGCAGCTAATATTAATCCCAGGTTTCCTTTATTAACCTTCCAGTTGCCATTCATTACAATATCTATTCCACGGCTTCTTGTGTTGATGGCATTTGTCATAAACCGTACCTGGTCAATATCACGATGGTTAATCAGTATTCTTGCTACATCGGGATTACTCTTATCGAATATTCCACTCAGTACAATTCGGTTTTTAATTTCTATCCAATATCCATCCACTGTTACATTTAAATGAGGGGAAAGAGTTGAAGTAAAACCTGCGCTTACATTTATTGCTTTTTCCGGCTGTAGAGGTCTTACACCGAAAGCCTTTGTAATAACACTGTTGTTTGGAAAAATACCATTCGTTACCGGAACATTTATCCCACCGACATTTCTCCAGGTTGTACCTGTTTCATTTAAATATATCTGTTGCAATGCGGGAGCATGATACCCATTGCTTAAAGAACTACGAACGGAAACTCCGGAAGAGAATTTGTAACGCAATGCTATCTTGCCTGCGAGGTTACTACCAAAGTCACCATAATACTCATATCTGCCTGCCACATTTATCAGGAAATTTTCATTTATGTCTGATTCCAGGTCAACATATAACGCGGCAATATTGCGACTTTCATTTACCGCATTTTCCGGACTTATGCTACCGGTTCCAGGGGCGCCGCCTAATCTTATTCCTGAAGAATCATAATCTTTCCAGGAAGCTTCTTCACCTTCCAGTGTACGGAAATTTTCATATCTGTATTCAGCACCTAAACCAATATTAAATGTTTTTACTCTACTTTTTTCTTTTACCAGATCTTTTGCAAAGCTGATCGTATTGATTTGTTGTCTGAATATAGGTTTGCCACCATAAAATCTCGTCGGAGCATTAGCGCCTAAAAAATACTGAGATGCATTATTTGTGTTCCTGCCTATTTGCGTATTTGAATTTTCTCCGTATGTACTACACCATTCCCAATTCCATTCTGAATTTGTTTTTCCCTTGACGCCTGCAATTGCTGAAATATTCCGGCTATTAATTAAAGGCTCACTTTTAAAACCATCAGGCCATAAATCGGTATTGACCTGGGAAATGGTTTTTGGAAAACGATAAGCTCCCAGGTTCACTACATAACGGTAATTAATAGAACCAGTCCAGAATAATTCAACATTGTTGTTAATTGGATAAGCTCCATTCACTAAAATTCCGAAACCGCTTAGTTTAATATTACCATCATTACTAACAGGAGTTTTTCGGCTAAAACCTCTTTGAGCAATTTTGTTATTATCCAAAGCCGTTATGCTGTCACGAACTCTTGCAGAAGCATTTGCAGGAATATTATAATAAACAGTCCCCAGGTATTCACCACCTCTGTGCGTTGGCATACGGAAACGAAAATCACCAGAAAAATTCATGACTCCATGCCTACCGGCAAGCAAGCCATTTTTGTTGAGTTTTATTCCCCGGTTTATGCCAAAGACAATACTTTCCCCATCTCCCTTATACTGCTGGCCCAGCTGCAGGTTGATAGATGTTTTCCCGGTTGTTTCTTTCAATATAATATTCATAACTCCGGCAATGGCATCCGATCCATATTGTGCAGATGCTCCATCACGAAGTATTTCAATTTTTTCAATGGCTGAGAAAGGAATAGAACTCAAATCATTTCCAACGGCTCCCACTCCTAATGTACCTCTTATGGCATCATTATTTACATACGCTGTATTATGATAGCGGGTACCATTTAATAAAAGCAGTAAATGATCGGGCCCAAGTCCACGCAATGTTACCGGCTCAAATAAATTCTGCCGGGAAGTATTGAAAGATGGAGCTACAAAACTCATCATTTGAATTAATGAAAGCTGGCCGGTTTGTTTTAGTTGTTTGGATGAGATCAAATCCACCGGAACAGCTGTATTCAAATTACTTCGTTGAATAAATGAACGGGAACCTAATACTACTACTTCACCCAACAGTTCTGCTCTTATCATATTAATTTTCATTGCAAGTGTTTCCCCTGTCTTTATAATAATCTCTTGTTCAAATTTCTTATATCCCGCATGAGTAACAACGACGTTATATGTACCCGGATTTATTGCAATTGAAAACTCACCGTTTGAATTCGTAACAATAGTAATGTTTGCCACAGAGACTGTAGCCGATGGCAAAACTGTTTCTTCATTTTTTACCTGGCCTTTTATAATCCCATTCTGTGCAAAAGAAACTGAGGCAAATAGTGTAAATAAAATAAACACATGCCATCCCAGCTTATAGAGTTTTCCCCAAGCAGGCAAATAATGGATTGTTATTTTCAAAAACTGTAAGATAATTCCTGGTTTTAGCTTCAACTTTTTAGAAATGTTTCAATGTTTTTTTCAGAGGTTGGAATCGGTACGGATAGAAAATCAGGAAGCGGCCGATGAACTCAGAATTTTATTTACTGTAAACTTATATGACCGGCCTATAGGAATTTCCTTCTTGCCGATCTCTACCGCATCTGCATTGAAACTTTCAATTTTATTTATTGCGACTATAAATGATTTATGTACCCGCACAAATTCATTTGATGGCAGCATTTCTTCCAATGATGTAAGCAGGTGTTTTGTTATGATGGTTTTAGCACCAGTGATGATCTTTATATAATCATTCAATCCTTCTATATACAATATTTCATTAAATAAAACTTTTACCATTTTACGGTTAGCCCGGAAATACAAAAATGGCTGAACTGACTCTGCATGGTTTTCAGAAGATGTTGCTGCATCATTATTACCCTGGAGACTTACCTGCAAAATCTTATTTACTCCTTTTAAAAATCGTTCAAAGTTGATTGGCTTCAATAAAAAATCAACAGCATCCAGTTCAAATCCTTCTACTGCATATTTCCGGTAAGCAGTAGTGAAAATAACTTTGGGTGGGTTCTTAAGGGTACGCAGAAAATTTGTGCCGAGCAGGTGTGGCATCTGTATATCAAGAAAGAGCAAGTCGACACGATTATCCTTAAGAAAAGAAATAGCTTCTACCGCATTGGAGCAGGTACCGCAAAGTTCAAGTGCTTCTACACCGTTAATATGTCTTTTCAGAATTTCCCTTGCAGGAAGTTCGTCATCTATTACCAGGCACTTTATTTTTTTAGATTCAGGCATGGATGAAAACAGGTTTGGTTATTTGAATAGTTGTTGGTTCTTCCAATGAAGTCTCTTCTAAGTTAAGATTTAAATAAACCATTAAAAGTTCCTGCTCTACATTTATTTTTAAGTCATGCCGCCCGGGGTATAATAATTGAAGACGTTTTTTCACATTAGAAAGTGATTCTTCATCATGAGTTGTATCAACTTGCATTTCAGCTGGCATGCCATTAATTAGTTTCATGGACAAATTATTATTTTCAATAGTAATATCTAAGTTTACCCAGGCATGTTCCATTTTTTCCTTGCTACAATATGAAAAACTGTTGTCAATAAAAGGCAGCAATAATAAAGGACTGATCATTTGTCCATTCAGATTTCCGTTTATTTGGAAAGTCATTTCTAATCTTTCGCCCTGTCTTATTTTTTCAAGAGAAATATATTCTCTCAGCATTGCTACCTCTTTTTCAAGTTTTACTTTTGGCGCATCACATTCATATAGCATATAGCTTAACAGATCAGAAAGCTTGATCAGCATTTCCGGGGCTTTTGGCGAAGACAGCCTGGCCTCGGATGTAATATTATTAAGTGTGCTAAAAAGAAATGACGGGTGTATCTGCGCTTTCAATAACTCAAATTCTGCATTTATTTTCTCTCTTTCCAACTGTTCTTTTTCTTTTTGCTTTAACCACCATCGTTTCAGCAATGCAATGGCAACGGCAATAAGGGTTACTTTAATAGCATTTATCAGGCTGGCATCGATACTTCGCCAGCCAAGAAACTTATCCGGTTTTGCTAAGCGAAGATTAAATAAATTGTCAATAGAAGGATAAACTATAGAGTATAGAAAATAGCCCACAGGTACCACCAGGGCGCATGTCAGCAAGATGCCTGGGATAAGGATCCAGTAATTTTTTTTCAATTGAAAACTTGGCAACAAAATATAAATGTTAGCATAACAAAAGAGAATATGAGGTAGTATGAGTAGAAAAGATTTTATTAAAACAAGTAAACTGTACGAAAAATAACCCAGTTCTTTTAGCCCCGGCTGGTGGTGCATAAAACTCTGGATATTACCTTTGGGAGTAGGGGGAACTATAGTAAAAAAAACTGTGAAAATTATATATACCCACCAAATAAGCCAGCAAATAACCTGACGCCGGATGCGTTGTTTTGATTGGTTCGAAAAAATAAGATCACGCCAATTCATATTTTATATTTTCTGCTTTTTTATTAATTTCAGATGTCTTCTCACTCACTTTCCCTAAACTGATCTTCATAAAAACTTCATAGCTTTTTGCACCGTTAACAATACTCAACTCATGGGCGGCAGGATACAGCAACTGTAATCTTTTTTTTACATTATTTAAGCCAATATGCCCGTTATGTTGTGGCAGGCTTATTTCGTCCGGTCTGCTATTGCTCATTAAAAAAAACAAGTATTGCCCTTCAACGGTGATGTTAAGACTAACCCATGGAAGTTCCAGCATTTTACTGGCGCCGTGTTTAAAACTGTTTTCCACCAATGGTATCAATAATAAGGGAGAGATCATCTTATTACTGTAATCACCTTTTATTTCGAGTTCCATTTTTAAGCGATCTCCGTACCGGATTTTTTCCAGCGCCATATAATCTTCGATCATCTTAATTTCTTTTTCAAGCGGAACAAAGGATTGACTGCATTCATTCAGTATATAGCGAAGCATATCAGTAAGCTTCTCCAGCATTTCCGGGGCTTTTTGCGATGCAGTTAATGTAAGGAAATAAACATTGTTCAGGGTGTTGAACAGAAAATGCGGGTGTATCTGCGATTTTAATAATTGCAACTCGGCTTTTGCTTTTTCACGGGCCACCTGAAGGGTTTCCTGTTGTTTCAGCCAGCTTCGTTTCATCATTTTTATGATAACGGCAAATCCTGCTATAACAGGGAAATTAAGTAATGAACCTCTGATAATACCGTCAATTTTACCAGCAGGGTTCCGCATTCCTCTTGCAGGGTTTAACCGGTTGTTGTTCCATTCTACCAGCACTGCAATAAAATAATGGGCCAGGAAAATGAGAGCAAGTATTCCTGCAAACAGAACTATTGTTTTGACCAGGTTTTTCTTATAGAAATAAAGCCTGGGTAATATGAAGTAAATGATACTATACGCAAATGCCAGGTAGGGAAGAAAAAAGAGGGTAGAATTAAATACACGCCACTTCAGCCATGTTGGAAAGCCAAGTCTTGCTGAATTTATTTTGAACATTTCTGTATTCCATGCCGGAAAAACGCCATTGGGAATATAAATGGCGATACAAAAAAATATGTAGCAGGCAAAATAGAATGCAACATGCCGTGCTAACCGGTGTTTAAACTGATTGGAGAATATAAAATCATGTTGTGTCACATGAAAGAGTTACTGTATGAAATTACAGAATCGCTTTTGGAAAAAACTAATCCCTCTTCTTATTAAAGGTAAAAGACTTTCTCTTTTCTGTCAATGCATTTTACCGACGGTAAACGGCGATGACTGGAAAGATAGGGGTATGTACCATGTAACAGGAACTATTGACCGAAATGAAAATTGCTGAGTATTACAACAGGGTATTTTTAGTTACAAAATTTTTTAATCATTCAAATATTTTTTTATGAGAAAGAGAATTCAACAAGCCGTTTTGTTATTTGTTTCTGCATCATTTTTCAATCTTTCATGCCAGAAAGAAACTCAACAACCATCCGTGAAGGAAGAATTTGCAGCAGCAGCAAACAATAACAAAGAACAGGGTCATTTACAACAAACAAAAACATTTTCATCCGATGTAGTTGTACGCTGGCTCAATATGCAATTAGATATGTTGCGTGTACCACTGGCACCGGGTACCGGAACGCAGGGAGCAGACAGATGCCAGGCTTATTGTGGTATTGCAACTTATGAAGCTGTAGTCCCTGGTATGCCTGCTTATCAATCTTTGTCAGGACAGTTAACTGCCTTTCCGCAGATGCCTTCAACCGAACCGGGCAAGGCATATCATTGGGCGGCAAGTGCAAATGCTGCGCTGGCAGAAATGAACAGAAAACTTTTTCCAACAACATCTGCTACAAACAAAACCAATATGGATAATCTTGAAAATACTTTACGTGCTGTTTATGCGGCTGAAGTAGATGCTGCAACATTGCAACGTTCAATTGCATTTGGAAAAGAAGTAGCAACAAGAGTTTTTGCATGGGCCGCAACGGATGGTTCAGCAAATGTGAATCCACCTTATGTACCACCAGTTGGCTTTGGGCTTTGGGTACCAACTGCAGCTACACCACCGGTTAATCCTTATGCGTATCAGCGCCGTTTGCTGGTTCCTGATGTTGCAAATGGAACAGCTATTGATCCACCTCCTCCTTACTCAACTGTTCCCGGTTCCCCATTTTGGAATATGGCTAAAGACGTATACGATAAATCACTTGTATTAACTCCCGATCAGCTTGCTATGGCTGTTTATCATCGTGATGCTCCCGGTTATCCGGGTGGTGGCCATTTTGTTTCCATTTTATCGCAGGTACTTAGCAAAGCGCAGCCAGCTCTTGATATAGCTGCACTTGCTTATGCCAAAGTTGGATTGAGCCAGCACGACGCAACTATCATTCTCTTCACAGATAAATACAATTACAAAACAATGCGTCCTGTCACTTATATTAAAACTGTAATGGGACATCCCGGTTGGACAACAGCAATTCCTACACCTAATCATCCTGAATTCCCCTCCGGTCATGCAGTAACTAATGCATCTGTAATAGCCATGCTTGAGAATATGTTTGGTAATAATTTTCAACTCACATTGCATACGTATGATTATCTCAATCTGCCTGCACGTAGTTATAATTCATTTGATGAAATGGGAAAGGAAATGTCTGACAGCAGGGTATATGGAAGTCTTCACTATCAGTCTACTTGTGATAACAGCAGGCTGCAGGGTAGAAAAGTAGGAGAGAATATTTTGAATAAAATAAAATTTTTGAAAGATTAAAAAATTTTTTAATCAGAGTTATTAACTACTCCTGTCTTTGCAAAAGCAAAGATAGGAGTTAACCTTAGGATCATGAAAAAGATAATACGATACACAGGTTTTATTTTATTTATAGGATGCGTAAGTTTTGCTTCTTGTAAAAAAGAAAAACCTGTTGCCTCTGTTGTAACAACACCGCCGCCACCACCACCTCCTCCACCACCTCCACCACCTCCTCCACCACCGCCACCACCGCCGCCAATAACCAAAACAGGAAAGGCCCGGATTGTGGAATATGGTACCGACTTGCCATTACCTGGAGTAACCGTTGAAGCATGGCTAAAAACTGGGCGCAGGCTTCATTTAGTTACTGATGCAAACGGTGAGTTTTTCTTTGAGGGAAATGAAATTGGTTTAGGTGCGGTTACTAAAGCAGGGTATT
>JANOFP010000059.1:0-7821 GCA_031413675.1 Bacteroidota bacterium | reverse complement strand
CAGTTCTTTTTCTTCTGCAAGTGTATTATCTGCTGGTTTTATTTTCAACAAGCGAATCAGCAGTGGTAATGAAAGCCCCTGCACCACAAGTGTTATATCACTAGCTGCAGCGCTGGCATTGCCATTAATGTTAGATGATGGTACAGCTTTCCCCAAACGGCATTCCATAATATTCCTTGCATTTGTTGTCATTTTTATAACACTTGTGGTGCAGGGGCTTTCATTACCACTGCTGATTCGCTTGTTGAAAATAAAACCAGCAGATAATACACTTGCAGAAGAAAAAGAACTGCAATTATACCTGGCTACCAACACACTTAATTTCCTGGAGCATGAATTTCCAATACAATTGGATAATAAATTACAGGAGCAGTTAAAACATAGATTCGAAACACAAATACAGAATTTTACCAGGGAAGTCCGGCGTCATAAAAAAGCAAAACGTAATAACGAGGAGGTGCCGGCGACCCGGCCTGATGCAATGCTGAATGCACACCTGGAGATCAATAAATTTAAAAGAAGCTTATTGGTAAAACTGCATAAAGAAGGCGAGTTCGGCGCTGATGCAATACGGCAGATTGAAAGAGAACTGGATATAGATGATTTAAAATTGAACCAATTGATGCCTCCACAGGATAAATTGGAGAATTAGTAGGTATACTTAGAATAATTATGACTGCGAAACAGCGGGGTAATTTTATTTATTGCTGTTCATACATATATTAATTTCTGTCATAATCCTGGACAATTGAAATTATTTATCAAAAACATGGTTTGCGTCCGCTGCAAAATGGTGGTGAATGCAGAACTGGAAAAATTAGGACTGCATTATAAAGTAGTGGAATTAGGTGAAATGGATATAATGGAAACATGTTAGACGAGCAGCATGATTTATTTAAAGTTGCACTACTAAAATCAGGACTTGAATTACTGGATGATAAAAAAGCGGTACTGATTCAGAAAATAAAAAATGTTATCATCGAGTTGATTCATTATACCGATGAGCCTCTTCGTGTTAATTTCTCCAATTTTTTGAGTGAAAAACTCAGCCACAATTATACGTATCTCGCCAATCTTTTTTCAGAAGTGCAGGGTACAATTATTGAACAGTATATTATTACACATAAAATAGAAAGAGTAAAAGAATTACTGGTGTACAATGAACTTAATCTTACCGAAATCGCTTACCTGATGCATTACAGTAGCGTATCCCATCTCTCCAGCCAGTTTAAAAAAATAACGGGACTTACTCCTTCGCATTTTAAAGCACTCCGGCATAACCGCCGCAGTTTGCTGGAAAATTTGTAAGCAATACAGAGTGTCCCATTTTTGCAGCCTCTGGCTTACCTGAATACCGTTTCATAAAATATATGAATCATGTAACTCTTTGGTACAAGGCTGTAACAGAAGTTAATAAAAGTGTACTGAACTTTACCGGTAGTTATTAAAGAATCAAAATTTAATATATGCAAACTTATTACTACATCTTTTCAGCCATGTTAATTACACTACTTTTTTTCTTTATCCGTTCTCTGGTACTTCGTAAAAAAAGTTTACCTGTAAAACTGTATGTTGAAGCGCTACGCAATGAAAATAGCGGGCATTTTGAAGAAGCGTTAGCTACGTATGAATATGCGCTTCTAGAAGCGAAGAAAGAAAAATTTCAGTATGGTGGAAGGCTGAAAAATAAAATTATTGAAAAATTGAAAGTACTGAACACGATTATTGAGTACAAAAACAGCCTTCATTTTGTGCGGTAGAAAAGAAGAGGTGTTAGAAGCGAGGAAGTATAGAAATGGTACTGGCGAACATACTCAGTACCATTTTTTATTTGAATAGATGTGAAAGATGTAAACAGTTCCCATTGCAATGTAACAATATCGCCAAAATTGAATCCATCTTTGTAAAACAAACAATTTAATTAAAACAAAAAAAAATAACATGACGAACCCAACAGAATTAAAAGGAAACTGGAATGAGTTAAAAGGAAAGCTGAAACAGAAATATGCAGAATTAACGGATAATGATCTACTTTATCAGGCAGGCAAAAAAGATGAAATGCTTGGAAAGATTCAGGTTAAGCTCGGTAAAACAAAAGAAGAGCTGCATAATATTATAAATGCTTTATAATTTTTTCTCTGGGCTAAGGGCCGCAGTGTATCGAAATAATTCTAAACACTATTTTTTAAAATTAAACTATACAGTATGAACAATTTACTTTATATCGTTGCTGTCATTCTTATTATTGGCTGGTTAGTTGGGTTTATCGGGTATAATGCCGGTGGTCTTATACATTTATTGCTTGTTATTGCAGTCATTGCAATTATACTCCGGGTTATCCAGGGTAAAAAAGTACTTTAATAATTTACGATGAACGTATTGCCTTTTCAAACAGATCTGCCCATTCATAATGCCGAAAGGTCACTGGATGGGCCTTTACTTATTTTTGATCTGCCGGCACTAATGGAAAAAATTGAACATGAGAATGATTGGGAAAGTGGTCAGCGCAATGCTATTACACTTATGAAAGGTAAGAGCATGCGCCTTGTTCTTATCGCATTAAATCCAGGTGCAGAAATTGATTTTCGTCAGTCATATAATCTGATAAGCCTTCAGTTATTAAAAGGAAGGCTGGAAGTAAATACAGAAAATGAAACCGTAGCCCTTGAACAGGGGCATTTAATAACGTTGCATGAAAACATACAGCATAGTTTGATTGCAGTAAGCAAAGCGATATTTCTTTTAACTATTGGAAACTGTGATGCACATTAAATGATTTTCATTTTAAATTAATGCGGTATCGATTTACAGAAATCTGAGAATTATATAACTTTTTTACAAAAAGCTGTAACAATAACTGCATTCAGGTTAATACCTTTGTTTAAGATTTTTGGAAAACATTTACTTTAGTTGGTTCCAATTTTCATTCAGTTCTTTTACTCAGCCTGTGTATCCATGTACCTATTTAATAATAATGAAACCGGAGGGTTGTTTGGTATATGGGAGGCAGTTTGAATTCTTTCATCGTCTATAAGCAAGAAGAGTCAGAGGTAATACTTACAGTCCATTTCTTTGACCGTCATATATCTACGGACTATCAAATTACCATGGCAGTTGGTTTTGGTTAAAAAGTTCCTGTTTTTACAGGAACTTTTCTTGTGTTATAAGATGCACATTCGCTAAATTATAAAAGAAAGTTAGTACATGACATTAATGAACAGATTTCAAAATATAGGAATACTATAAATTGTTTAGTAAACTCTGTAACAATTATTTTTATTAACCATCACATCTTTGCAATATTAATTTATTCAATATTTTTTCGTAAGCAGTTAGTAGGTGACTAAAGTCCCTGTTTTTACAGGGACTTCTTATTTTAAAGAAATGTCCCGTCCTGAAATACCGATGCAGTAGGAATTAAAAATGCAATGGAAAAATTAAAAAGACAGCACCGGGTATTAATTGACCTGGCTTTTTTTTAAAGGATTTACACATGAAGAAATAAGTGGAATGGAAAAATTGCCGCTGGGTACCGTAAAATCAAGAATGCACAAAGCTTTAATGGAGTTACGTGTTTCCCTAAATTGAATCGCCTGCTTTGTTTAATTTCTCCTTAAAACTTTAATTAAAAATCCGGGTAAGAACTTTGTTCCGACCCGGATTTTTATTGTTATCAACTTTCAGTATTACTAATTAATCTTTGTATGCTTTTACATAAGCATCTAATTCATTCTTGCTTGTTTGGCTATTGAGTACGTCATATAACTGAGTATAATTATTTCTGTCCACTAAAGTGCGGTAAGATAATTTAGCCAACTGAAGCCTGTTGGTTTCAGAAGACACAAATGGAATTAATTGCTTTACCTGTGCAGCAGTAAAAAAATTGCTGGTATTATTAAACACCCCGGTCAGGGAATTCATTTGTTCAAATGGCAGGTATTGTGCCTGTATCGATTGATATAAAGTTGTAAAGTTTGCATCCGTCATGGCAACAGCTGCAGGACTACCTGTGTTATAATTTGTATTCAGATAAGCTGCCAATTCATTTTTACTTGCCTGGCTGCTGAGTAAATTATAAACCTGATTGAAATTATCCCGGTCGGTAATACTGCGATAAGATAATTTCGCCAATTGCAGCCGGTTTGCCTCGGCACTTACTATTTGTATCAACTGACTTGCCTGGTAAACACTGAAATAATTAGCGGTGTTATTAAATGCATTGCTTAAAGAATTCATTTGTGTGCTAACGGGCCATTGTTGCTGAATCGTTTGGTATAATGTACTAAAGTTGGCATCAGCCATAGCGCCGGTTGGATTACTGCCTGCATTATAATTCGTATTTATATAAGCAGCCAGTTCGTTTTTACCAGCCTGTGTACTAAGCAAATTGTATATCTGGCTGAAATTACCCGGGTCAGTAATGCTTCGGTATGATAATTTTGCCAGCTGAAGACGGTTTGCTTCTGCACTTACAATTTGTATCAGTTGACTTGCCTGGTAAACACTAAAATAATTTGAAGTGGTATTAAAAGCATTAGTTAACGAATTCATCTGTGTGCTAACGGGCCATTGCTGTTGTATAGTTTGGTATAAAGAATTAAAACTTGCATCGTTCATTGTACCAGTTGGGTTATTGCCTGTATTGTAATTAGCATTTACATAAGCACTCAATTCATTTTTACTTGCCTGAGTACTGAGCAAATTATATATCAGGCCGAAATTTGCAGGGTCGCTGATACTGCGGTAAGATAATTTAGCCAACTGAAGCCTGTTAGCTTCTGCGCCTACTATTTGTATCAAATGACTTGCCTGGGAAGTGGTAAAATGGTTGGAAGTATTATTAAAAGCATTCGTAAGTGAATTCATCTGTGTACTAACGGGCCATTGCTGCTGTATGGTTTGATACAGGGTGTTAAAAGTTGCTTCAGTAGTTGATCCATCCGGATTTACTCCATCGTTATAGTTGTTTACATATGCTACCAGTTCATTCTTGCCGGCCTCGCTTCTAAGTAAATCATATACCTGGTAAAAATTGCTGCGATCGGTAATTGAGCGATACGATAATTTTGATAATTGCAACCTGAAATTTTCGGCAGTTACCGTTTGAAGTAACTGAATGACCTGGCTGGTAGTAAAATATTTACTGGTATTATTAAAGGCATTTGCTATAAGGGATCTTCTTGAACTGGCAGCACGTTGCACTTTTACATTTCTCAGTAACGTATTAAATTCAGCCGCGGGCATTGCAACCTGATTATCTGAAGTAACAGATTTGATATTTTCTATTAATTCAAGACTACCATTGCTGTTTACATTTATCAGCATTTCATAATTATTCCTGAGTGTAAAGATTGCCGTAGTAGTGCCGGATCTCATGGAGTTCATATCTGTACGTGTAACCTGTAATGTATGCTGGCCCATCGTAAGGTTATTGATGACGATGGTAGTTTTATTGGCAAGTATTGTTCCATTGCCAGAGTTAATATCTCTTCCATCAATAGATACCTGGAGGTTTTTATTTCCGCTGATATTGATTGTTACCGCATCGCCGTTTATGTACGGAACTGCCGTAACTGATAAGCCAGTAAAAATACTGGCTAATAATATTGATAGCTTTTTCATAATAATACTTTGTTTTGTGTAATAAATTATTAATATACAAATCTGACTTTTTTCAGCCTTTAAAATGTTACACTACTGTATCTATTTGTTGTATCATTCGCATGTAAAAAAAGAAAAAAGCAGGTCGGGGAATAAAATTCATAAAACCCGCAGCGATATTTATTCATTTTATTTTTTTTGACTGAATACGCCGTAAAAAAAACCTGGTTACCCGGGTTTTACCTTGAATTGAGAATAATTAAATCCTCTTCATTAAACTAATCTAAACCAGCTTTTACAAGATAAAAACTGCCAGATGAATTATTCCCCGATTGCCAGTCGCCATTGACAAAATTTTTCTTCGGGCTTAACCGGCCATTCATAACAAATGCAATCGCATCTCCGGCTGCCGGTTGAGTAATAATTTCTATTTCATTATTTTTAGAAAGGGTATATGTACCGGTCGATTTTCCATTTATATTTAAGTCATTACCATACAACTCGATACTGTTGTTTTGTCCAAAAACAATTTTCATTTCAAACATTTTCTCAATGGATTTATAACGTCCTTCCCAGGTTCCGTGAAGATTGAGATCCATTTTTTCTGATCGGTACAGCACAAAGGATATTAATCCTGCTGCAAATAACAAAGCTTTCATAAACGGAATAATTTTAAGAGTATAAAGGTCAGTTGTATGTAAGAGTCAACTATTACATGGTTTCAAATAAATCTTATATGATTCATAGCTTCAATTGGACTGTTTTATTTTAATATGAGTTTTGTCTTGAAATTTCATCTGGGCTTTCAGCGTCTCAAAGTATTTAGCAAAATCTGACTTGTAAATTTGAGTGTCATTTATAGAGGAAACTAATAAAGGGGTTTCATCCAGAAATTTATAAAGTTCCGGGTAGCGGGCCTTTATTTTTGAAGTAAGCTGAATGGTTTTCTGTATTATTTCACTTGTTGAAAGCAAACGATTCATGATAAATGATTTTATTTTTAAAAAATTGATACCCATTCTCATATTTTTTTTATTCAAATCGGTTTTTTAATACTGTTAAAAAAAACACCCCGCCTTTTTATCGAACGGAGTGTTTACTTGGATTAATAAGTTTATCAAATTATAGGTTGATAGTTCCCAGGTTAACTGTTGCACCCGTGGTAACTGAAACATTAGTACGTGTAACCGGTAATAAAGGCAATAACGGAGTTACCGTTACAGAATATACTCCTGCCGGAATACCCATCAGTAAAAAATTGCCAGTTGCATTTACATTAGAACTGTATGTTTCGTTTGAAGCAGATGTAGCTGTTACAAATGCTATCGTTGTCAATGGTAAAATGTTTCCCCTGATAGCGCCGCTGGTAGCAGCTTCAATCGTTCTGATTACAGGTTTTAATTTATAAGTACCATTACCTGTTTCCACAATTGATTTGTTTGCATCAAAATCAAGCAATACGCTGTATAAAATACCAGCCTGCAATGTTTGATGCACCTGGAGTTTTAAGCCAGATTGATCAGCACTGGGGGTACTTAAAGGGTAAGTTGTATTACCAACAACCACTGTATTGTTTGGCCCGAGTATAAGGCGTATCTGCTGCACATTTGCATCTACCAAGGTTCCTGCTGCAATTAATGTATCTTTTCCATTAGAAAAATCGAGCAGGTTGTAAATACCTGTATGAACATTTGTCACTACAGTTACTCCGTTGCTACCAGTTATTTCTACACCCTGCAAATCTATATTCACTTTAGTGTAGGGTCCGGGTGCATCTGTCATTCTGATTTCAAAAGGAGACGGGGCGGAATTCGTGTTGTCTTTTTTACAGGACATCATGATAAAGCCAAGCATTGCAACACAAATAAAGACATTGATTTTTTTCATTTTAATTTTTATTAAAGTTTAAAAGTGTAACGGATTTGCTACAGGACAAAGATGCGTTGAATAAGCTATGCGGGTGTTATACAACCTTGTTATTAAGTTGTAACATTCATACTGGTTATTGTACTGTTAAAGCGTATAAAAAAAGCTCCTGAAGAGGAGCTTTTCAATAAATTCATATAGGATAAAGAATATGCTTAAAACTTAGTAACAACAATCTTTTCCATTGATTGGCTTCCGGTTTCTTTCATTATCACTCTTAATGTGTAAATGCCGGTTATCAGGTTCTCAATCCGGATTGTGTTTGAATTTACTCCAGTCCATTGCTTCACGATG
>JANOFP010000058.1:0-8420 GCA_031413675.1 Bacteroidota bacterium | reverse complement strand
GGGAATTGGAAGCAGCAATTAATAATTAAGCTTCCAATTCTATCCTTTGCTTTGCTCCTACGATATTCATTTGGGATAATTAAGCTTCCGCTTCCATGTAACTCTCAATTGGCTCGCAGGTACATATAAGATTTCTGTCTCCATGTGTATTATTTACTCTTGCAACAGATGGCCAGAATTTATTTTGCTTAACATAGTCTAATGGAAATGCAGCCTGTTCCCTGGTATAAGGTTTTTCCCACTGCGAACTGCAGACTACTGACTGAGTATGCGGCGCATGCTTCAATGCATTATTAATTTTATCAGCCTCACCATTTTCTATGGCAGCTATTTCTTTTCTTATTGCAAGCAATGCATCACAAAAACGATCTAACTCGGCTTTGTCTTCACTCTCGGTTGGCTCTATCATGATTGTACCGGGTACAGGAAAACTCATCGTTGGTGCATGAAAGCCATAATCTATTAAACGCTTGGCTATATCTTCTGCTTCTATGCCGACCGAAGATTTGAATGGACGCAGGTCCACAATAAATTCATGGGCACAAGTACCATTACTTCCTGTATATAAAATATCAAAATCATTTTCCAGTCTTGCCTTCATATAGTTTGCATTCAGTATTGCATACTCGGTTGCTTTCTTTACTCCCTCTGCACCCAACATTCTTATATACGCATAGCTGATTAATAAAATAGATGCTGAGCCATATGGTGCTGCACTTACAGCCCCTTCCGGCTTCCCCGAAGGGGAAGAGACCCAAGCACCAACCTTGCTTGTTGAAATAATTTTATTTTTATCGTCATTAAGATTGGGCTGTGTGTTGGTGGCCTTCCCTTTGGGAAGGTCGGGATGGGCTGTATGTCCAGGCAAGTGTGGTTCCAAATGTTTCCTCACACAAATCGGCCCCATGCCCGGACCACCACCACCATGTGGTATAGAAAATGTTTTATGTAAATTCAGATGACAAACATCAGCACCGATTAATCCCGGTGATGTTAATCCCACCTGTGCATTCATATTGGCGCCATCCATATACACCTGCCCGCCATGCTGGTGAACAATCTCACAAATCTCTTTTACACTTTCTTCAAAAATTCCATAGGTACTTGGATACGTAATCATGGTACCGGCAAGATTAGTGCTGTATTGTTCTGCCTTTGCTTTAAAATCATTTACATCAATGTATCCATTCTCCAATGCTTTTACCACCACTACTTTCATTCCCACCATTACAGCACTTGCAGGGTTTGTGCCATGCGCCGAAATAGGAATCAAAACAATATTGCGTTGTGTGTTTCCATTGGCGTGATGATAATTTCGAATGGTAAGCAATCCGGCAAACTCGCCTTGTGCACCACTGTTGGGTTGTAAACTACAAGCATCAAAGCCGGTTATTTCAGACAGATAAGTTGAGAGTTCATTACAGATTTGCTGATAGCCTTTTGTTTGATCTACTGGAGCAAATGGGTGCATCTTACTCCAATGAGCCTGACTCAACGGAATCATTTCACTTGCGGCATTTAATTTCATAGTACAACTTCCCAATGTAATCATAGAAGTATTCAATGAAAGATCTTTATTTTCTAATTGTTTGATGTAGCGCATCATTTGTGATTCTGAATGATGCGAATTAAAATTGGGATGTGATAAATAAGTTGATGTTCGTTGCAAATCTTTCTGAATTTTATATAGACCGGCTTTATGTGCAGACTTTGCACTCTTGTCAACACCTGCTGCTTTTGCAAATATTTTTTTAATTGTGTAAATATCATTCAGCGTTGTTGTTTCATCAATACTTATTTGTACCGTACCCTCTTTTGTATAATAGAAATTTAATTCTGCTTTATCTGCCGCTGCTTTTACTTTTGAACTATCAATACCTGAAATTTTTATCGTATCAAAATAATGTTCATTCACCTGATTCAATCCTAACTCTTGAATTTCCTGTTCAGCCTTTTGAGTAAGTGTATGAATTCTTTCGGCAATTGCTTTAATACCTTTCGGCCCATGATATACTGCAAACATTGCCGCCATATTTGCAAGCAATGCCTGGGCTGTACAAATATTCGAAGTTGCTTTTTCTCTTTTAATATGCTGCTCTCTTGTTTGCAAAGCCATACGCAATGCACGGTTGCCCTGCGCATCAATACTTACACCAATGATACGTCCGGGGATAGCTCTTTTAAAATCATCTTTTGTTGAAAAGAATGCAGCATGTGGACCACCAAAACCGAGTGGTACACCAAAGCGCTGCGCAGAACCCAATGCAACATCGGCACCTAACTCGCCGGGCGGAGTTAATAATGTTAGTGCTAATAAATCAGTAGCCATAGCAACGTAACCGCCATTTGTATGAACCGTATTAATAAAATCACGATAATCTTCAACAGAACCTGAATTATTTGGATACTGAATTAAGGCGCCGAAAAATGTTTCGTCAATCGAACTGTTTTTATAATCTCCAAAAACGATTTCTATTCCTATCGGAGTTGCTCTTGTAATCACCACATCTTTTGTTTGAGCAAACACTTCATTGTCCACAAAAAATTTGGGGGCTTTAATGATGTCAGTTCTGTTAACATGATGAAAGAACATATTCATGGCTTCAGCAGCAGCGGTTGCTTCATCTAATAAACTTGCATTGGCAATGGGTAGTGCGGTTAAATCACTCACCATGGTTTGAAAATTTAATAAACTTTCCAAACGGCCTTGAGAAATTTCTGCCTGGTAAGGTGTGTACTGTGTGTACCAACCCGGGTTTTCAAAAACATTCCGGAGAATTACGGATGGGGTGTGAGTATCATAATAACCATGACCAATATAATTTTTATATAATTTATTTTTCTGCGAAACTTCTGTAAGATGTTTCAACAAATCTGCTTCACTCATAGCAGCAGGAAGATTCAAAGCTTTGTTGCTTCGGATAGATGCAGGTACCGTTTTGTCAATCAGTTCATCCAGGCTTTTTGTGCCAATTGTTTTCAGCATTTGTTTTTCCTGTCCAATGGTTCCGATATGACGTGGTAAAAATTCGTTTTGTTGTTGTTCGAAGATGTTCATGAGGTTTAGTTGTTTAGTCAGCAATTATTAATTAATAATTATTAATTAATAATTAATTCAGGTCGCAAAGTTAAGGTTACAAGACTATTTAAACACCTGATTGTTCAACTGTGGAAAAGAGATTGTTTCTTTGTGTAAATGAAACAGGATATTTTAAAAAATTGGGAAAAGAAATCTGGCGAAAGGCAGAAAGAGTATAAGAAATTTCTGCATCGGGCAAATAAAAACGAAGTATTAAGGCAATTGCCCGATCTGAATGAAGAAGCTTTTGAAAAAATTGATTGTTTACAGTGTGCAAATTGCTGTAAAAATTATTCGCCCCGGTTTACCCCGCCGGATATAAAACGGATCAGCAAATACCTGGATATGAATGAGGGTGACTTTAAAGCTAAATACCTAATTGAGGATAAAGTAGGTGATAATGTAGTTAAAACAAAACCCTGTCCATTCCTGGGTTCAGATAATTATTGCAGTATTTATGATGTACGCCCCACCGATTGTATCCGTTTTCCTTATATGGATAATGATTTTATGCTGAAGCGGCAGCCGCTTGCTTTAAAGAATTCTACTTTTTGCCCGATTACATATTATGTGCTGGAGAAATTGATTGAGGCAGGGAAATAATTTTTTCTAAACCATGCTGTCAATATAATCGGTATTATTCTCAATAATGCCGTAACCAAATTTTTTCAAGTTAACATCTTTAATATGGTTTATATAGGTTATGTTATTATCAACAATACCATAACCTAAATTTTTCAGGTCAATATCTTTAATGTGGTCAATGTAATTCATGTTCTTATCAACAATGCCGTAACCCAGTTTTTTTAAATTAAAATCTTTGATATGGTCTATATAATCTATTCTGTTTTCAACAATACCATAACCTAAATATTTTAAATCAGCATTGTGAATGCGGTCTATCAAATCCATGTTTTTATCAACAATCCCGTAACCTAAATTTTTTAAATCTTCTGAGTTCATTTGTTCTTCAAACTTACAGATTTATTTGATGATCACTCTTGCGTGGAGTTGCTGTTATACACAAAGCCAGCCAAAGCAAACCTCATGTGGGCGATTACTTTTTTATTAAAGATTATTTGTGTAAGACACCGAAGGAAGTGAAGACATACTATAATACTAGTTCCATTTATTTTGACCCAAACACAGCTCCAATCAACAAACTTACAAAGCCGGTTATATTGGCAATTTGCCGATATTGAAAAATAGTGAACCACTTGGTCCTGTAATCTGCCCAATTTGCCGGGTAACTATCGGATGACCAGGTATTAATTATATCATTAATGGGCAAGTTACCTTTTACAATGAGTAATGTGTCTGCAATCAAAGCGACAAAAGCAATAGCAGCCGTAATAAATAATAAGCTACCCGGATTTTTAAAAGTTGAAATAATAAGGATGAGATTAGTAAGTAGTGCAAGATAAATTACATACTTAAAATTACTTCTCATACTTGTATCTATTAGTTTCCTTAATTCAATATATGGTTTGGCATCAAGTGAAAGCTGTACATTCTTTAATGCTAACATGTACATGAAGGACTGGCTTACAATGATACTGTAAGACAGGAGCGTAAGTAAAAAAATGATTTTAACTATCATGGCTAAATTAATTTAAATGAGCGAAGCTTCGATTTTTAGAAATCTAATTCCAATAATTAAAAGCCAAATCAGCCAAAGCGTACTGCCAATAAAACCTGCCATATCCCATACCGGAAAACCGGGGATTACTGTTGCTAATAATTCAGCCTGCGCAAATAAATAAATGAATGCACTAACAAGGCCAAATATGTTAACCCATTTTGGAATCAGTTTTAATTTGGAAAAGGAAATTGAAATCAGAAATGTCCATATAGTCGTAAATAATTGTCCTAAATGTTCTCCTAGTATTACACCCCCAAATTGATGAATTGTTTTAAAAGCAATTATGGCAGAAGATTTTGTTGCTTCGTCAGTAGTGTTGACAAAACTGTTGGCTAAAACAGGAACTACAAAAGTCCAACGCAACAAGCCAATCATTTGTACAATCAATCCAATTATACCAATTGTGGTAGCAACACGAACTAAAGGTGCTTTGCTTTCGAGCTTTTGTCCTATACGGATATAAGCAGGCAACAATGGAAGGCCAACCAATGCAAATGCAAACCATGTCCAGATTAAGTTGCTGCCACCATCATGAAACTTAGTCAAGATAATTCCAGTATCCTGCCGTAGTATATCCGGATATTCAAAGATTATCGTAAGAATCGTGTATGGAATAAATACTCCAATCGCTCCAACAATCAATAAGAGCCCGATTGTTTTTTCATTTTTCATAAAAAACCTTTTTATAATAATTGAATTGTAAACAATTTTATCTTTTCATCTCTTCCTCTTAACTCATTTTCTCCCAATGCATCAATTTGAAAATGAGAATTAAGGGTAAGCTTTTTTCTCAAATCGTCCGAAACAAGTATGTCAACTTTATACATATTGCAAAGCCCCTGTATACGGGCAGTTGTATTGAGTACATCACCGGTGAAGATTATTTCTTTTTTGATAACTCCGATTTCTCCTGTAGTCACTTTTCCAAGGTGAAACCCAGCTTTGAATCCGGGCAATAAGCCAAATTTTTCATTGTATTTCCTGGTTTGTTTATTAAGAGCTGCTTTCATAGCAAAAAAACATTGAATACAGTTATTGTTTTGCAGTCCGTTTTTAAGTTTCCACGACACAACAATCTCATCACCTACGTATTGATAAATTTCCCCGGAATAATTCATAATCGGGTCTGATAAATCGGCGTAATACTCCCTGAGCATTTCAAAGTACCTAACATGACCTAAACTTTCTGCAATCGTAGTGGAAGATTTCATATCTAAAAACATATAAATTCTTTCCTCTTCTTTGGGACTATGATATTTTCCTGTAAAGAAATTAGCAAGAACTCCCTGGCCAATGTTTTCACTCACTTCCATATAAAACTGTGAGATAACAATAATAGTAGCCATATACACTACAACACTGAAAAAGGCATAACTGGAAAAGAATATCCAAACATTATCTCTTACCTGTTTATTAAAAACAGCAGTTTGCAATTCAATGGAATTAGCAATTATTGTTATAATAAAAAGAAACAATAAAATTAATATAATGTAGATTATTGACTTATATACAATCTTCTTGGTAAAACTTTTTTGCATAAACAACTTATTGCAATATAGTATCTCAATTGTTCCGATTAATAATCCTGCGATAAGAGCAGAAATTGGGGTAATAAAAATATTCCTGGAAAAATTGTAAGGGTTCCCGGTTGAAGCGTAATAAGTTAAATCGCCAAGAAGCCCCCTTTCGAGCAGTGTATAAACTATACTAAATACCAGCCATATAACACCAAAAGGAATGATTCGGAAAACATTAATTTTAGTTTTGGGTGATAGCATTTTGAGAAATATAGAATAAAGAAGCGATACGTAACAGAAAATATATTCGTAACAGGGTCTTCATAAAGTTACCACCAACGGCCGAATAAAGGAAATTGTTTTAAGATCGGGCTGTTGGTGATGAAGCCTAAACCAGAAGGATGTTGTTTATTGAACACCAACAGCGGCGTAAAAGAGAACTCAATGATTCTAGTCTTAAATTAATTGTGTCATTACTATTGTTTGTCAAGCACATAATGATTATGGTAATCTTGTGGTCTGCCTACAAATACTTCGTCAATGATAAGTTCATTCTCAGTCTCACCAAATTTATATTCTACAACGTCGGAAAATCCGTTTCTCCAAATTTTTACTTTCAAGTTGTCGCCTTGCCACTCTAATTTAGTTTTAAATAAAAAGAATTTTTTTCTTCTGACCTTACCATCTGCTATCATATTCAGTCGCATCTTACTTTTTTTACTTATGATAATGAAATATCTTGACCATTCAAACTTGTCTCCGTCTTGAATTATTTTGAATTCGCCATCTGTCAAACCATTTGTCCATTTTGCTTCAAATTTGCTCTTTTGTAAATTGATTTTCCAAGTCCCTGAATAGTTTGGCTTTTGTGAAAATGCCTGTGTCTGGCATAATAAGAATGCAAGCACTGTCAATAAAATTTTTATTTTAAGTCTCATAAGCAAAATTTAAAATTGTCTAAGTTATAAAAAGCAACTTGGATAAAAATAGGTTTTTAACAAGTTGGGGAAATGTAGTAGTTTTTAAATTAACAAAAAAATTGCCGATTGTCTATTAGTTGTCGGTCTTTTAACATTACGCACAACATTTGTATTTTCGATAATCCTTGTTCAGAAAAATCTTGATATTCAACATTAATCTGAACAATTTATTTCACAATCAACTCTTCCCACGCGGCCTGCAGCGGCCGGTTAATTCCATCACCTTTCCATTCAGTAATTCCCGGCAATACTGTATTTTTTAAAAAATCTTCTTTTGTTTTACCTGCTTTCATTTCGCTTTCAGCAAATTTTAATACAGCACCGAGATAATCTCCAAATTTTTTCAGATCATCGGCTTTGCCGGTTACATCAAATCCTTCGGCAGCATGGCCAAAAACATATTGTGTGTTGTTGTCAAAAGTGGTTGTTGCTTTATTCAAAACTTCAATCCAGTTTTTTATATTGGCACCTGCATTGCGGTCAACAAATGGATGGCGGCGGTTAAACATCAAGTCGCCCATATGTACAATATTCGCATGTTGAAAATGTATCATGGCATCGCCGTTGATGTGGCCAGCTCCAAAATAATGCAGGCAGATTTTTTCTTTGCCAAATTTCTGACACCAGGTGGTGCCAAATGTCTGGTCGGGATAAAGTTGTTTGTCTTCCGTCTTATTTTGTTTGGCCCAGTTCTCCTGGTTCTTTTTTGAATTTTCATGCGCCAGCACATGTTCTACAATTCCTTTGAAAGAAATATTGCCGGCTGTATGATCTCCATGATGGTGAGTATTAATTAAAAGTTTGAATGGCTTCTCACTTCTTTTTTTCTCACTGAGTCCTTTGGACAATTCATCAATTAAATGTTTGCTCTGATCAGGAAACTGAGAATCTACCACCACGATTCCTTTTTTGGAAAGCATAAAGGCAATGGTGCCACCGCGTTCAGAAAAAATGCCGATGGAATCGGTGAGCATTTTTATTTTCCACGGGTCTTCAAACCAGTTTGCAAATAAATTTTGTTGTGCAAGTGTTAATGCACCAAATGTGAGTGCTGTGTTTTGTAAAAATGTGCGGCGATGCATGATTTATTGTTTTTAGTTTTTTGCCTGTCTTCCGGCAGGCAGGTTTATCGTTTTACCCACCCCTTTCATAATTTCCTTAATTCATAGTTGCTTCCGCCCCTCCAGGGAGGGGATGTACAG
>JANOFP010000057.1:0-2106 GCA_031413675.1 Bacteroidota bacterium | reverse complement strand
TCATTATCTCATAATTGCTTAAATGCCGCCAGTCATTACTCAGTTTTTCAATATGCAAATCAACCACACTGCGGGGAGCCTCTAATAATTCTTTTGTCTTTTTTATATCATAAACTTTTTGCGACTTTGCTGAATAGGTATAATCAGTATTATCATGTTGTTTATCCGGGTAGCTTTTAAAAAGTAAAAATTAAAAGACAGCTTCATTTTTTTTCTTCAGCTCTTCAATTTTATTAAATACCTGCTTGGGTTTTAATTTCAGATTGGTTTCGAAATAATCTGCTTTCTTTTTGTCGGGTTTATCAAGATTAAATTCCAATTCAAAAACAGGGTTATCATTCAAATCATCAAACGGAATATCATGCAGGTAAAAATCTTCAAAAGCGTTGATACGGCCTTTAACTTCAAATTCTTTTTTACCAAAAAAACTTTGACAGTAAATAAAATTATAAACAAGCTTTGTTTGGTTTAATAAATGCAGTTTAAATTCTTTCACAAGCTCATCGCCAAATTCATCCAGATCCAGTACAGGTAAAAAACTCAACAATACGCCATCTTCTTTTTGTTCCTTAACCTTTTCTTTCTTTACATCATCCACATAAAGTTTCTCTTTTTTTGGAGTGAATAATTTTTTTTCTGTGAAATTTTTAAAATACGGAAAATCTATCTGATCCATATACACCGGAAATTTCACCCCCTGAACATTCACCATCACCATTTCTTTGTCGATGAATTCGATGATTTCTCCTTCTTCATTGGAGTGTAAAAGAATTATTTTATCTCCTATCTGATACTTCATATCACTGATTTCCGGATTTTAAATTGATTTCAGAGTAAAGATAATGTGGTATCAAAGCAATCTCATCAAATTAGTATTTTATTGCTCCAAACGTTCCGATGGAATGTATTCTATACCTGACTATATGAATTGCCCACGAATAGCCCCGATGGGGCAAATTATAATTCATCATAAATAAACATAAAGATTGACTGATAAAATAACACGATGCCGAATAGCGTTACCGAATGTACAAGGGAGCGTCGCAAGGAAAGATCCATAGAATTCCAGCTGCTGGTTACATAATTAATTCCTTTCTGCTAATTTACTTTTCCTGTACCCATACAAAAAATAAAATATCAATCCCAATGCCAGCCAGCCAAGAAACCATGCCCAATTACTTTTTGTCATTCCGGTAAGTAAATACAAACAAGTAGTAACACCCATCAATGGGATAAGTGAATATTTTTTAATGAAAGTTAAAATACATAATGTAATACAGGTGAGCCAGAAAATAATAAAAGAAATATTGGGTGTGGCTAAATCCATAAAACTGAGTTTACCTTCATTATACTCCGTGTTTGAAGAAAAATCGAAATTGAACAAATTGGAAAAATAATTTTTGCTAAGCGATGTAAATAAAAATAATGCGCCGGCAATTATTAATGGATAAATAAATTGTCCGTTGATATAGGGAATATGAAAACGGCCCGCTTGTTTTTCTTTTCTTGGTATTAATAATACACCACCGCAGACCAAAACAAATGCAAATAAGGTGGCAATACTGGTAAAATCGAGTACAAAAGATTTTTCGGTAAATAAAATCGGAACGCCTACAACAATTCCCGTTACGATAGTAGCAAATGATGGTGTTTTAAATTTCTGATGAACTTTTTGAAATGCCGGTGGCAGTAAACCATCGCGGCTCATGCTCATCCATATTCTTGGCTGCCCCATTTGAAAAACTAATAAAACACTTGTCATAGCAACAACGGCACAAATAGAAACCAATAATTGCATCCAGCCGATATTCAGATTTTGTTTTTCAAAAATAAATGCAAGTGGATCACCTACTCCTGCAAAGTTTTTATAATGAACGGTACCGGTAAGTACTAATGCGAGTAAAATATAAACCACCGTACAAATTACCAATGAATAAATCATGCCTTTTGGTAAATCACGTTGTGGATTTTTACTTTCTTCGGCCAATACGCTTACTGCATCAAAACCGATATAAGCAAAAAATACACTGGCTACTGCCATCATTACACCACTAAATCCATTTGGCATAAATGATTTTACCCCTTCATCATTTGCAGGGGCCCAGT
>JANOFP010000056.1:0-2311 GCA_031413675.1 Bacteroidota bacterium | reverse complement strand
AAACAAACAGCATCCAGTGACCATTTACCCCCGCAACAATATTCAATTTCATATTTTCGGAATACATCGGCAGTCCGGTAATCATGACTTACAATGTCCGATACATAGGAACTGTCAGTTATTTTATAAAGATTCAGAAACATAGTATTAAGGTTCGAAAAAAAATATTTAAAAAATTTTAGCTGCCAAATTATAAATGCAATATTTAATAAAAAATGATTTTAATCAACTGGTGAATTTTTTTTATGCCACTATCAAACTTTTTAGTAATTCAGCTTTATCGGGTATTATTAAATCGCCAATTTTTGTTTCAGCGTATGTGCTTATCATTTTATTTCTTGCTTCTACGACCTGATGATGCAGCGGGCATGGATTTTTTTCATTACATTTTTTTAATCCAATAACACAGGAATTAAATAGTGCATCACCTTCTATTAAAATGATAAGCTCTTTTAATGGTAATGAAAGCGTATGCTTATTCAACATAAATCCCCCGGTACGGCCTTTCGTTGAATCTACAACACCATTTTTAGCAAGACGCTTCATAACCTTTCCAAGAAAATGATGTGGAACAGAAAGTACATCTGAAATTTCCTGTATTTGAATATTGCGTTTCGTGTCACTCACTAAAGCCATGTAAATAATACTCCGCAATGCATAGCTAAATGATTTTGATAAAATCATATTTAAATATAATCGCCAAAAATATCCGCCCTCTTTTTTATTGCAACTGATTAATATCAATTCACGGATTGATGTATGTCATATCCGTGTTTATGACCCACCAATACTTTTGACCTCACAAAAGACAACGATGTCTTTTTAAATTAAAGAGGTAGTAAGTGGAAAGAAATAAGGAGTATTAAAAGTGTGAGTCTTATAAGATATAGTCATAATTGTGTAACCATAAATGAGTTGAAGGCTCATAGCTTTAAAACATCTTATTTACACCAGATGATAAAATTAGTGGGTAATGTAAAAAATTATTGTAACCAATAACAAAAAAAATAATTGTCTTTTAAATTTTTAAAAAATACAAAATATGAAACCAACAAAATTGCTGATACTAACTATGTTGCTTATTAGCGGAAGCCTTTTCTTTTTTGCATGTGGAAGTGAGGGCGTCAACAAAGACCAACCTCCCGTAGATGTAAATGAACTGGTGAAAGACAAGCCTGAAGACCACGGTATTGAAGTAAAGGAAAGTGATATAACTATTACCAATCCATTAAATGCTGAGTGGGTAACTACAGGAAAGGCCACTTATGAATTGAAATGCCAGAGTTGTCACAGGCTTACCGAAGAAAGGTTAGTTGGTCCGGGTTGGAAAGGAGTTACACAGAAAAGACAGCCAGTTTGGATTTTGAATATGATTACGAATGTGGACATGATGCTAGAAAAAGATGCAGAGGCTCAAAAATTATTGGAGTTATGTATGATACGCATGCCCAATCAAAACCTGACACTTGAAGATGCAAGAAAAGTACTTGAATATATGAGGAGTAATGATGGTGTAAAGTAATAGAATGCTAAGACCGCTTTTAATCACTGCTAAATAAATATATATGAAATCTCATTTTAAAATTTTATTCACGGCTGCAACAATTTTGTTTGTTTCAATACAAAGTTGCAAGCCAAAAGGAACTCAATCAGCTGTCGGCGGGAATGCTGCATCAAAAGTTTATGTAGCACCGGGAAAGTATGATGAGTTTTACAATTTCGTTTCGGGTGGATTCAGTGGGCAAATGTCTGTATATGGATTGCCATCGGGACGTTTGTTCCGTGTCATTCCTGTTTTTTCAGTTGATCCGGAAAAAAGCTGGGGTTATAGTGAAGAAACAAAACCAATGTTAAATACATCACATGGTTTTGTACCCTGGGATGATCTTCACCATATTGCTCTTTCTGTTACGGGCAGTGAACATGATGGTCGCTGGGCTTTTGGTAACGCTAACAATACTCCGCGTATAGCCCGAATTGATCTTAAAACTTTCAGGACTGCTGAAATTATCGAGATTCCAAATAGTGCAGGTAATCACTCCTCGCCATTCATTACAGAAAATTCTGAGTATGTGGTTGCCGGTACACGTTTCAGTGTGCCGATTGGTGATAAACTGGATGTACCTATTAATACCTATAAAGAAAATTTTAAAGGCACAGTAAGTTTTATTGGTGTAGATAAAACTTCGGGTGAAATGAGTATCGCTTTTCAGATACTTACACCCGGTATCAACTTTGACCTTGCCCGTGCAGGAAAAGGAAGATCTGCAGGCTGGTTCTTTTTTAGTTGTTACAATTCTGAAAAAGCAAA
>JANOFP010000055.1:0-1623 GCA_031413675.1 Bacteroidota bacterium | reverse complement strand
GCCAGATAAAGGCGAAGAATACAAAGCCTGAGTTGCTCGTGAGAAAGTTTTTGCATGCAAATGGTTTCCGGTATTCACTGCATAATAAAAAACTCCTGGGCAAACCGGACATTGTATTACGGAAATACAAAACCATCATCTTTATTCATGGCTGTTTCTGGCATGGGCATAAGAACTGCAAATACTTTGTAGTGCCAAAAACAAGAACAAAATTTTGGTTGAATAAAATTGCCGCCAACAAATCCAATGATGAAAAAGCGGTGAAGGCTTTGCGGAAAGATGGGTGGAAAGTGATTATTGTTTGGGAATGTAAATTGAAACCTGCAGAAGTTGAAAGAACCCTTACCTCCTTACTAAATAAATTCCTTTGATTTTTTTTATTTACTAATGTCACTTAAAAGCCACCGGACTTTAAGTGACATTTTTTATTACCACTTTGTGGATGTGTCCTAAAACATACCGCTTTATAGTACACATACAAATAAGTTTGTTTACCTCTTTCTTTTTATCAAACGTGTCTTAAAAGCAAATTTACTTTAAGACACCTTAATCATTTTTACATAATGGACATTAAAACAAAAATTGGTTTGCGGATTAAAGAACTGCGAACCAAAAAAGAACTCACTCAGGAAGGCCTTGCCTGGAAAGCCGAAATCAACAGGACTTTCATGAATCATGTTGAAAATGGCCGTAAGAACATTTCAGTTGAAAGCCTGGAGAAAATAATATCAGGCTTGGAAACTAATACAAAAGAATTTTTCAATTCTGATCTATTCAACGGAAAAAAAAGGAGCAAATGATAGCTGAGGAAAAAATAACATTATTAAGTTCTAAAATTCATTTGGCTTCGGATAAACTATGGAAGGTAGCTTTATTCGGGCCCGATAATTATAAAGCAGCTGTTATAAGTCATTATCTGCGGACTAAAAACAAAAAGCTAAAAAAACATGCAATAGAATATGCTTCAGATTTTCTATCAGGATATCTGAATGGCGAATTAAATAACAAGGTTGCTGAAGACGCACTTCAATATCTTATAAAGTTTGATAATGATGTGCTTTTCCCAACACCAGCGAACTCTAAATTTACTTTCATTGACTTGTTTGCAGGAATTGGTGGTTTTAGAATTGCAATGCAAAGAAATCAAGGCAAATGTATTTTCTCTTCTGAGTGGGATAAGATGGCACAAAGAACCTACTATGCAAATTTTGGAGAAATTCCTTTTGGAGATATTACAAAAACTGAAACAAAAAAATGGATCCCAGATAAGTTTGATATTATCTGTGGTGGATTCCCTTGTCAGCCCTTTTCAATTGCAGGAGTAAGCAAGAAAAATAGTTTAGGTCGTAAACATGGATTTGAAGATATAAAACAAGGAAATCTTTTCTTTCATATTGCCGAGATAATCGAAAAGCATAGACCTAAAGCATTCTTTTTAGAAAATGTAAAAAACCTTGTTTCTCATGATAAGGGGAATACGTTTAAAATAATTAAAGAAACCTTAGTTGACCTAGACTATTCATTTCATTTTAAAGTGTTGAATGGAAAAAGTTTTGTTCCTCAGAATAGAGAAAGAACTTTTATGGTGGGGTTTGATAAAAGAATATTTAACGGAAAAGAAAA
>JANOFP010000054.1:0-4239 GCA_031413675.1 Bacteroidota bacterium | reverse complement strand
GAATTAACGGTTGGCCAACCTCAGGTAATTGTAAAAGAGTTATTCGGAAAGAAATGCGAGCCTTATGAAAACTTAGTGGTAGATGTGCCGCAGGAATTTGCAAGTAAAGTAATTGACCTTGTTTCAAGAAGAAAAGGCGAAATGCTGGTGATGGAAACAAAAGGGGAGATGCAACATTTGGAATTTGAAATTCCTTCCAGGGGATTAGTTGGGTTAAGAACACAAATGCTTACCGCTACCACCTGCGAAGCAGTAATGGCTCATCGTTTTACAGAATACAAACCCTGGAAAGGACCAATACCCGGAAGAGGTAATGGCGTTTTACTTTCTAAGAATACAGATAAAACAACCGGTTATTCAATAGATAAATTACAAGACAGAGGTTCGTTTTTTGTGGACCCTGCAGAAGAAGTGTATGCCGGACAAATAATAGCCGAGAATATAAAACCCGGAGATTTGGTGGTGAATGCTACAGAACCCAAGAAATTAACTAACCACCGTGCAAGCGGTAGCGATGACCATACCCGCATTCAACCCAAAACCCAAATGACACTTGAGGAGTGTATGGAATATATTCAGCAGGATGAGTGTATTGAAGTAACGCCTAATTTCATTCGTATGCGCAAAGTAATATTGAATGAGGACGACAGAAAGAAAGTGCAAAAAAGGATGGAAACGGAGGCTGTTTAGTTTTATTACGGTTGAAAATATTCAAAAGCTATCTCAAAAATATTTTCAACACAGAGATACTGAGAAACAGAGTTACACAGAGTATTGATTTCCAATTTTACTTTCTCTGTGAAACTCAAACACTCTGTTGCTCTGTGTTTAAATTTTTCACTTTTAAGTCAGTCACCTTTTTTATTTAAGAAAAACGTAAATTTGCCCTTTATCTCTGAGTATGAAGAAGTGCTTATATATCTGTTTTTTTACTATGAGCTTTTCGCTTTTTTCTTTTTATTATTCCTCAGCACAATGTTCTATCTGTACAAAAACCGCACAGCAACTTGGTGAAAAACCTGCCAAAGGAATGAACACCGGAATTCTTTATTTAGCTTTTGCCCCTTTTGCTATAGCTGGGTTTGTTTATTACCGATGGAAGAAAAGCAGTCATGCCGGTTAACCTTTTATAGAAAATAATTTTTTGCGGTTTCAGTTTTCATAACTTGGACAGATAAATTATCTGTTATGCGAAAAATATTTTTACTCTGTTTTCTTATCCCCGTTTTTACATCAGCACAAAACCTGCCTGCAGGTAGGCAAGGATTACCAAACATTGAAGAAAAAACCAAAGACCTGAAAAAGTATGAAGGCTTTTTAAATTTTTACTGGGACGAGAATGCCGGTAAAATTTTTCTTGAAATAAATAAAACAGATACAGAGATTTTATATGTCACATCCTTACCTGCAGGTTTGGGTTCTAATGATATTGGTTTGGACAGGGGCTTGTTAGGTGGAGAAAAAGTTGTAAAATTTTCAAAAGTTGGCAGAAAGATTTTTTTAATACAGCCAAACTATAATTACCGTGCCGTAACCAATGATGCAGCAGAGAAAAGAGCGGTTGAACAATCCTTTGCTCAATCAACACTTTGGGGTTTTACATTAGAAGCTGAAACAGGGAATCATTATTTAGTGGACGCAACCGATTTTTTAATGCGGGATGCGATGCAGGTTTCAAACCGGTTACGCAGCAATCAACAAGGAAATTATTCGTTGGATAAAACACGGTCTTCTTTTTACCTGCCGCGTATAAAAAATTTTCCCCTTAATTCTGAATTTGAAACAACAATAACTTTTACAAACAATGATGGCAATACGGGTAATTATGTAAACTCAGTTACTCCTTCTTCCGAAGCTATTACTTTAAGAATGCATCATTCATTTGTCCAGTTGCCGGACAATGATTACAAGCCAAGAATATTTGATCCACGCAGCAGTTATATTCCGGTTTCATTTTTTGACTACAGCACACCGGTATCAGAACCGATAGAAAAATATTTCATTATGCGGCATCGCTTAAAAAAGAAAGACCCAACTGCTGCAATGAGCGAAGCGATAAAACCAATTATTTATTATTTAGATAATGGAACACCTGAACCCATTCGTAGCGCATTGCTCGAAGGTGCAGGTTGGTGGAACCAGGCATTTGAAGCAGCGGGTTATAAAAATGCTTTTCAAGTAAAAGTTTTACCGGAAGATGCAGACCCGATGGACATTCGTTATAATATGATTAACTGGGTACATCGTAGTACGAGGGGGTGGAGTTATGGCGCATCTGTAACTGATCCACGAACTGGTGAAATAATAAAAGGACAGGTTTCATTGGGTTCATTACGTGTACGCCAGGATTATTTAATTGCTGCAGGCTTATTAGCTCCTTACGAAAACAACTCCCCTTTAGGGGATGGGGGCGATAAGATGCTGAAGATGGCATTGGAAAGATTAAAACAATTATCCGCACATGAAGTGGGACACACAATCGGCTTGATGCATAATTATGCTGCCAGTGTAAGCAACCGTGCAAGTGTAATGGATTATCCGCACCCATCTGCAATATTGAATGCATCTGGTGAAATAGATCTTAGTAACGCATATGATAATAAAATTGGTGATTGGGATAAAGTTGCTATTGCATTCGGTTACCAGGATTTTTCTCCTGGCATAAATGAAGCGGCATCATTAAATAAAATTTTAAGCGATGCTGAAAAAAAAGGATTGCAGTATATTTCTGACCAGGATGCAAGGGCTGCAGGTGGGTTGCATCCGCAAGCACATCTTTGGGATAATGGGAATGATGCAGTAACTGAATTAAAAGATGTAATGAAAGTGCGGACAAAAGCATTATCAGGTTTTGGTGAAAAAAATATCCGCCCCGGAATGCCGATGGCTATGCTGGAAGATGTTTTAGTGCCTGTTTATTTTTATCATCGCTACCAGATTGAAGCAGCAACAAAATTAGTTGGGGGCATGTATTATACGTATGCAACGAGGGGCGATGGGCAAATCATCACTAAGGCATTATCAAAAGACGAACAAAGAAGGGCATTGAATGCTGTAATTGATTGTCTGGATCCGAAATTTTTATTAATCCCCGATCGTATTGCTCAGTTAATTCCGCCACGACCTTCGGGATATGATTTTACCAGGGAGTTATTTAAGAAAAGAACCGGGCTTGCATTTGACGCTTTATCGCCAGCTGAAACAGCAGCTGACCTGCCCTTATCTTTTTTATTTAATTCTGAAAGGCTGAACCGAATGGTGCAGTATGAAGCAGTGAATAATGGATTAGGTGTTGCAGAAATGATTACTACTTTATTTGCAAAAACATGGAAGGCTCCAAAGTTAAACGGTATAGAAAAATTAATTCAATTACAGACAGAGCAAGTGTTGCTCACGTATTTGCTTTCTGCAAGTATAAATGATAACAATTCTTTTGCTGTAAAATCAGTTTTACAAAAAGCAATGAAAGATTTAAAAGCTTTTATAGAAGTACAAACCAAAACTTCAACGGATAAAACTTATAAAGGCCATCTGTTATTTGCATTAGAAAGAATGACGAAACCACATGATGCAAAACCAACAATTCACAAAGCTATTCCACCCGGTGCACCGATTGGGTGTGATGGGGATGAATAGACTTTATTAATTAACTATTCAAACTCTTATGTGTGCTGTCACAAAATGGCGGAGTCTTGGTATGCTTGCACTGACAAAACCAGATTTCTTCTGCTTTATCAAACTGTACTTTAATACTTCTGTAAGGTAAGCCTTCAATTTGTTTATGACTGTTGTCACAAAAAGGGGTTTTTAAAGTAAGTCCGCAGGTACACCAGGAGTAAACTTTGCCCGGTTCTACGGTTATACCTATGGGTTCGCATTGGGTTGTTCTCGGAAAATTTTCATTCGGTATTAAATCCATTTTAAAAAAATTAATATTGTTTTACAAACTGGTAAAGATTAAATGTTTTGTTTAGTTGATAATCTGCTTCAATTTTTTTCATCAGATCTTCTTTTGATATGCCTTTCATTTTATTTTGTTGAATAAGCCAATAAGCTTTTTCTGCCAACAGCCAGAATTTTTTATCGGTAACATGTGCCTTTTGTAATTGATGCAATAGTATATCTAATAATTCCTTTATGCCTGATTTTTGTGAAGCAATTGTTTTTACAATTGGCACTTCGTTATAATGTTTGCTGAATGTTGGCGCCAGCATCTGCATCAGGTTTTTTACAAACAAA
>JANOFP010000053.1:0-4112 GCA_031413675.1 Bacteroidota bacterium | reverse complement strand
AGAGACAAAAAGCAAGAAATAAAAAATGAAACAGAAGCTCAATGTTTGATAACCGTAAAAGTGGATGGAAGAAGTTTTGCATTTAATCTTTCGCTTAACAGTGACACAACCCTACTTGATGCAGCATTGAAACAAGGTGCCGATCTTCCTTATGCATGCAAAGGCGGCATGTGCTGCACCTGCAAAGCAAAATTGTTGGAAGGTGAGGTAGAAATGGATGTGCATTGGGGTTTGGAACATGAAGAAATTGAAAAGGGATTAATTCTTACCTGTCAATCACATCCTAAAACCGAAAAGGTTGTTGTGGATTTTGATATAAAATAATAACTCGCCTATATGATTAAAATAATAGCCGGAGAAAGATGGAAGACTATTTCATCGTATCGAAATACGTATGGAAACAGCTATGCAATTTCCAATCATGGCAGATTGGTTTGTTATACAAAAAAAATAAGTGATGGCACACAGCTGAAATGCTCCTTACAAGAAGGCTATCCGATATGGCGATATAGAAAAAAGAAAAGAAATGGCAGTTACAGTTATGAAGCCGTTTTATTACATCGCTTAGTAGCCGGTTATTTTTTACCTAAACCACAAAAGGGAGAAAACACGATACTGCATCACAATCATAAAAAGACAGATAATCATTTTTCAAATCTTGCCTGGTGTACTTTTCAAGAGTCGGCAGTACATGCACAAGGCAGCCCCCGTGTAAAAGCAGCAAGGAAGTTAATGCAGAAGAAAGGAGTTTATACAAATGCAAAACTTACCATAGAAAAAGTAAGTAGAATAAAAAAATTACTTAGGAACGGAGAATCATTAAAAGACATTGCTAAAAAATATAAAGTAAGCGATATGCAGATTCACCGGATAAAGACAGGCGAAAACTGGAAGCAGGTGAAATGAAAAACAGGAACTTAAATAAATAGCGTTTTGAGTCGTCTATAAAAGTATCATCAATTTATTTTTTTTACTTCAATAATTATTCTGTGTACATAAACATTTTATAAACCGGGTTATCTTTTTTATCAATATAAGAAGTAAGAAAAATAAATTTATTTGCTAAGTGGTAAATAGTTTTTATTTCACCAAAGATTTGCTTTTGGAATTCAGGGAAAACGATTGGGGTATAAATGTTATTAGCCGGGTTATATTGGGTAAATACTTCTTTACCATCTACCAAATTCATAAAGTAAAATGAATTTTTGCCCGCATACATTTTGGTTTTGTTTATGTTAGTACTGTTAGGTTCTTTAGCTTGTACAACCGCTTTTATCGCTGTACTGATTTTAGTTTGCATATTGTACGCAAAAAAAGTATTGCCATCGTCGTACATTAAAAAATTGCCTGCTTTTAAAAAACGATTATCCCCGTTTATTTTAGTCCACTTTATTTTGCCTGATTTATCGGTGTATATTTCATCATAAGAGCTTTTTCGTTCATTAAATTTCCAAATTTTTCCGGTGCAGGAAATGTAGGCTTCGCCATCCAGCATTTCAGCAGCCCAATCATCAGCTTTATACTTTATTGAATCTACTGAGGGATAAAGGCCATTTTCTCTATAATTATATAGCAGCATATTAAAGGAAGTCTCCTTGTCTATTTTTAACAAAGAATAGATTTTGGTTTTTGTACGCAAAAAGTGTTCATAAATAGTGGCGCCGCTATTTTTTAAAACAAATTGTGTTTTAAATTTATAATCATCAGGTGCGGTTAATGAGTTTTCGGCTACGGTTACACCGGTTTCATACCCATACTTAGTATCCTTCGGCCAAAAAGTACCATTGAAGTAAACTTGATTTTTATAGTAGCCTATTTTAGTACTACCACCAATTTCCATGTTAGAGATTATAAAATCACAACTGTAAACTTCGTTTACCTGATGTGCTCCTTCGTCATGTAAGGCGTATATTTTTAATTCATTCGAGTTATGTAAATTAAATGTTCTGATAAACGTTTTATCTTTTTCGTAGTTTACAAATAGTTCATTTACCGATACAGGCATTAAACGCCCTACTTCTAACTGCAATTCAAAAGAGTTGTTATTAGACTGCTTTACCGTATTCGCTTCTGCGTGGTTGCCGCCTGTAGGGTCATACCTGTACATTGTTTGGTTTATGTTATAGTTAACCAAATTAAAATCGGCATTGTAGCCGTATAACAAATATTTTTTTGTCGCAGAAAAAAACAACAAATGCTGTGGCGGAAATTTTTTAAATACCGAAGTAGTACCTATAGTGCCTTGTGTTTGATATATATGCCCGTTGGGCGTGGTAAAAAAATACTGATTATTAATTTCTTCAAAGCCCCTGGTTTTAAAGCCAACTGCATAACCATCTATTTTTTTTTCTACTTCATCATCTCCTAAATACGTTAGCTGCGACTGGGTTGAAGTTGCAATATTTACGTCTGTACCCGATGCATAATAAGCATCTTCAATTTTTGTATAGGTTGGCATAAATTCGGCACTGCCTCCATACGGGTTGCCATACTCATACGCTTTAGTGATAAAATTATTTGCCAATAAAGTATTACTGCTTTTATAACATATGTATAAATAATAATTTACATACGAAAGGTTGCTTTCATTATCCTGTTTGATATAACTATTAGCTAAACCACCCAACGAAAAGCCTAAGGGTAATTTGTTTGATAAATCTTCATAAATAACCAACCGTTCCTTTAAAGCATTTATAACTATATCATTTATTTTTTTATCGTTTGCCTCTTTTGGCTCTATAAAATCGCTGATAATTTTATCATTTAAAAAGCAATACATTAACTGTGTTACATTTTTATCATTATCAGCTTTAGCAGCATTATAGCAACTATCCCGTAGTTTTTTTGCAATGGATAGTTTTGTTTCAATATTGTTTTTATTGATGGTTGTTTTATTATCACCAATGTAAATAGCCATACGATATAATGGAGCCCAACATTCATTTATATTATAGTTATCAGTTTCCTTTTTTGTTTCAATGGCTTTGGGTGTTTCTGGTTTTGGCACATTAGTTACTACCGGCTGAGCTACTACCTTTTCATCAACTTTAATTTTTTCTACTGGTTTGGTTGGTGTAGTTGTTACAATATTTTCAGTTGGTTTCGCTTTGCCTTTATACGCATTTTCAAACCAAGTGCCTTCTTGTATTAATTTGCCACTATTATTATATAGTTTGCCAGTACCCGTTTTCATCCTGTTTTTAAATTCGCCTATATAGTATTCGCCATCCTGCGAAGTATATGTGCCCTTACCATTAAATTCATTATTTACAAAATTGCCCTCATATTTATGACCATTCGTGGATCTCCATATTCCTTTACCCTCCAGTTTCCCATTTATAAAATTACCTTCGTAAGCATAACTTAACTTATCAAGAAAAACCCCTTTGCCATTTATACAATTTCCACTGTAGCAAATATTATTAAAAGATGCAAAGGGTGCTTTTTTAATTTTTACAGTTTTAATTACACCATTATTTTTAAAAGTAATGGCATGTTCGCCATCACCAAGTTTTGCAAATTCTGCAGCTATATCGTCTTCGTCTATTAAATAGAAATTGATATTGGCTACTGTTAAAACTGAATCGCCGGCTTGTAAGCCTGCTTTGTATGCGGGGCTATAATTCATTACTTCTACTACACAAAGTGGTTGAAGACTACTTAGCTTATATCTAAACCCAAAACTATTTTGGGCATTACATAAATTGATGCAAGCTATAAGCACAAAAAGAGGGAAAATATTTTTCCCCGCCTTGCAGAATTTAATTTTGTTCAACATTTTATTTTATTATTTTAGTTTCTTTAGGATGGTTGCCCATTCTAAAGTTCTGCTTGATGGAATAAATACGGTAGTGGTGTAGGTCTTATATCCGTTTAACGAAATAGTTAATTTATAATATCCAAACGAAACTTCAAATTCATAGTATCCATCTTTGGTAATTGCAGTATCTGTACTTTTTGTTTTACTATTATTTTCGATAGCTGCTAATACAACGGTTGCATTGTCTATTTGAGAGCCGTTTTTAATACCACCGGTTACATAGCCATTTAATGCACCTGTGCCCGATTGTGCAGATGAGGAGATGGAGTAAATGAAGAGACAAAAAAATATT
>JANOFP010000052.1:0-4182 GCA_031413675.1 Bacteroidota bacterium | reverse complement strand
CCGCGGCGCTGAACTAATAAAATATCAAGATTGGGCAACACGGTCATTTCAGTAGGTTCATGAAATTCACCTTGGGATAAAACGGTTTTTGAAATTTGATTACTGTCTGGGGCAAATTGCGATGTTGATTTTTTATAATCCAGTGTTACATTTTCACCAATTGCATATTTTATCCCGCCCAATAAATGATTTAAGTAAATAAGATCAGTGTACGATTCGGATGTATGCCCCAATTCTGTATAAAAAGATCTGCCTCCGTCATATTCATGATACCAGGCCATTGGATGATCATTATTTAGTTTACCACCTTCATAACTCGTTTCATCTATTTTCAGCAGCACATGTACATCTTTATTGATATTTTTAAAGTTGTACCATTCATCCGTTTTGTTCCAAACGGAGTCGATATGTTTTGTTGATAAATGATTTTTATCAACCACGTACAATTTTGCAGCTTGTATTTTCGGATGGCTTTCAAATTGTGCGCCTACTAATTTTGAATACCATATCCAATCGTACTCCGTATCAGTTGCAGCATGTACGCCGACAAACCCGCCACCTGCCTGTATATATCTTTCAAAAGATGTCTCCTGATAGTAATTCAATATGTTGAGTGTGGTGTTTAAAAAAACAACAGCAGCATATTTTTTTAAATTCTCGTCCGTAAAAACAGTTGCATCCTCCGTAGTATCAACTTTCCAGTTATTTTCAATTCCCATTTTCAGTAAAGCAGTTTTACCTGCTCCAATGGATTCATGCCGGTAACCGTTTGTTTTTGAAAAAACCAAAACCCGTACTGTGTTATCTTTTTCATTACAGGAAGAAAAAAACAGAATTAAAATTATACCAGCTACTAATTTATTTCTCATTTTTATTATTTTAAAAAAGGTGTTTTAGATATGTTAATTCAGTTGCGGATCAATCGGGAAGTTGATTAGCATTTCAAAATCGCCTCCAAGATGTTTTAATGCATCTTTCCAGATTTCATTGATGTTTTTATGAAATACAAGTTTACGTTCTGCTTTTACAGTCAACCATGTTTTTTCTTCAAGCTCTGATTCTAGTTGCCCATTACTCCAGCCGCTATATCCAATAAAGAAACGGATTTTATTTGGTAGAATTTTTTTACGTTTAATTAAATCAACAACCATTTCAAAATCGCCTCCCCAGTAGATACCCTTACTTACTTCAAAACTTCCGGGTACTGTTTCTGGATATTGATGAAGAAAATGAATTGTATCTACCTGCACCGGGCCACCATAATAAACAGGAAATTTAAATTCTTCCAGCTCCGGTATCAATTCATCTAAGGTATTTTCATAAAGCCGGTTCAATACAAATCCAAAACTGCCATCTTCTTTGTGGTCACAAACAAGCACAACTGTTCGCAGAAAATTTGGATCATTCAAAAAAGGATCTGCAATTAATAAGATACCGGTACCGGGTTCAATCATGGTTCAATTTACATAAAAATCTTTCAGAAAATATTTCTACATAAAATAGGGTTAAAATATCTGGCAGGCTCCTGTAATTTCTTAACTGAGCTGATTATGTATTATTTTGCACAAACTTTAATAGTTAAAAACTAAAAACTATTTTTTGAAGCGTATCTACACAGTCATTTTTGTTTTAATTACACTATCGCTGATAGGTATTATTGTTATCCAACTTTCGTGGATTAATAATATGACCCAGTTGCGGGAAGAACAAATAAAGCAAAAAGTAGATATTGCCACCCGTATGGTTGCAGAAGAGTTTTCAAATTATAAAGGTGCCTATTCTTCCATGAATAAGCTGGGTCCGAATGCTGTGCTTGATAATTTTTCAATGGATTTTTTTAAACCCGTTACAGTTGCTCACCGCTTTTCGGTTGCTGATATTGAAAAGAAAGTTAAACAGGCATTTAAAAATGTGCGACTGGAAAATATTCCATTTGAATTTGCTTTGGCTTCTTTCAATCCCAGATCTAATATGCCAGGTCAGCTTGAGCGGACATCAAAAAATTTTGAAAAAGTATTTGAAGACACGGTTCATAATTATATAAGCCCTCATATCCTGGTTACTCCCAGCGGTTCACCAGCCGAAAATCTTTCTCCAGACGAATCGCTGATTGTTGTAGTTCCTGATTATCGAAAATTCGTTTATAAATCTCTGTTCTGGAATATTGCTACTGCTATCTTATTTACCATCATTATTATAACTGCGTTCTATTTAACAGTACGAACAATGTTGCGACAGAAAAAATTGGGTGATATCAAAAATGATTTTATAAACAATATGACACATGAGTTTAAAACACCGATTGCTACCATTTCATTAGCCGTTGATGCGTTAAGAAATGAAAAGGTGATGAGTGACAGAGGTAAGATGAGTTATTTTAATTCTATTATTAAAGAGGAGAATCAACGTATGAACCGCCAGGTGGAAACAATTCTCAAAGCCTCACAATTAGAAAAACAGGAAGTGGAACTGGTACTTAAGCCGCTGCATGTGCATGAGATAATAAAAGATGTAGCTGATAATTTTATTTTGCAATTGGAAGATAAAAAGGGCAAAATAGATCTTCAATTAAATGCTCAGGAAGATTTGATTGATGCTGATGATGTGCATTTATCAAACCTGGTAAATAATATGATTGATAATGCGGTGAAGTATGCAAAGGATAATATACCGCCGGAGATAAAAATATCTACATACAATGATGGGAAAAATTTTATTTTTAAAATTGAAGACAATGGAATTGGAATGACAAAAGAAACACTGAAAAAAATATTTGAACGATTTTACCGTGCACATACGGGTAATATTCATAATGTAAAAGGCTTCGGGCTTGGCTTGAGTTATGTAAAAACAATGGTGCAGGCACATAACGGAGTAATAAAAGCGGATAGCATACCAGGGCGGGGCAGCACATTTATTATCGAATTGCCACTAAAAAAAGTTAACGGTTAAAGAATAAAAGATTTCCATCACCATAACTTAAAAAACGGTAATTATTTTCTAAAGCAAACTCATAAACGTCTTTCCAGTCTTCTCCAATTAAGGCCGACACTAACAATAGCAAAGTAGATTGTGGTTGATGAAAATTTGTGATCAATGCATTTGCAATTTTGGCTTTATAACCCGGTGCAATCAGGATTTGAGTTTTTCCAACCAACCGGTTCAACTTATTTTTCTTCATCCATTTTAGCAAATCATTTAGTGCATCTGTTTCAGAAATAGCTTTATCAGCATTTTCATACGGCTCCCATTGACTAACACCTGACTCGGGATAGCTGACTCTTGTCCCGATAGCTATCGGGAGCTTTACACCCATCCAATACAAACTTTCAATTGTCCTTAAACTTGTAGTACCCACAGCAACAATTGTATTGTTTAAATTTAGAATCAGGTTTTCGATGAATTCAATGGTTACATCAATATACTCTGCATGCATTTCATGATTTTCCATAATTGCTGCATTCACGGGCTTAAAAGTACCGGCGCCAACATGTAGTGTGACAAAACCGGTTTGAATATTTTTTTCTTTAAGTCGGGAAAAAATTTCGGGAGTAAAATGTAGCCCGGCAGTTGGAGCAGCTACCGAACCATTCTGTTTTGCATATACAGTTTGATATCTTTCAGTATCTGTCTCATCTGCATCTCTTTTTATATAAGGTGGTAGTGGTATTGCACCTGCCTGATGTAAAATTTCTGCAAAGCTTAATGAAGTATCCCATGAAAGTTCAACAACAAAGCAATCTGTCTTTCTTTCAATAAACCGGCATTGAAGAATCGTATTAGTTAAGTCAATTCTCTTTTCTAATACCTGGCCCCGTTTCCATTTTGATGCACCACCAATTAAGCATTTCCATAAAACATTTTTGGGTTGTAGCATGGCAGATGTAATGTCTGTATATTGTTCATGAGGTTCTAAACAAAATATTTCTATTACGCCACCACTTGGTTTTTGAAAAAGCAATCTCGCCTCTATAACTTTTGTATTATTAAAAACCAGTAATGAATCGGCGGGAATATATTCAGCAATATTTCGGTAAATGCTTTCTTGAATAGTTCCATTTTGATAAACTAAGAGTTTTGAGCTGTCACGTTCTGCCAAAGGATGATAAGCAATTTTCTCTTCGGGTAAATGGTACGTAAAATCTTTTATGGAAAGATATTTAGGATGCATAGTGAACACAG
>JANOFP010000051.1:0-5107 GCA_031413675.1 Bacteroidota bacterium | reverse complement strand
ACCTGGTTTATTGTCAAATAAATTTCTGATAAGTTTTGAAAACCCATGACTTGGGCCTGCTGGTAGTTTGCTTTTTCGGCCGATTGCACAGAGGCCATATAAAAACTAATTGCTTTGGGGAAATTTACCAGGAATTTATATATGAGTCCTAAAAATGTATTTGAAATGGCCAGTAATTTTTCATTACCAGTTTGTTCAGCAATTTCTTTTCCTTTTAAAGCATATCCCAACCCTTTTTCCATATTACCAGAAACGCCATACATTTTACCCATATATGATATAGCATAGGCTTCACCAATTTTATCCTTATTGAGTTGAGAATAGTCCAGTAATTTCTGCGCATATTTTAATCCTAATACCGGGTTCGTTTCTCCAACTATTACCAGGGAACTATAAATAATATCAATACGCCGGCTATCATCTTTTTCAGCAGCAATTTTTTGCAGCATGCTTTCTATATCTCCATTTTGAGAAAAAGCAGTTAGCATACTTAGCAAAAAACAAAAGAAGAGTATTATTTTTTTCATAAATCAGATGATTAGTCAGATCCGGTTAATTACTTCACCCGGTTATATTTTTTCAACACATCCATTACCAATTTGTGTGGCAATGCATAAGATTTATTTCCATTTATTCCTTCCATAGTCTCCGCTGCTACCATTGCATTGATGATGGCCTCTTCTGTTGCCTGTATAGTGGCTTCGAATAAAGGATCGATCTCGTCATTGGATAAAGTTTCAACTTTTGTAAAATCTTCCCGTTGAAAAGCAGTTTGATTGGCAGTAGAAAAAGCAATAAAAATATCACCCGAACCATTGGTGCCTTGTCCACCCACCTGCCCGATACCTAAGGAAACCCGTTGCACAATTCTTTTTAATTGATGTGGTAGCACTGGTGCATCTGTTGCTACCACCACTATAATAGAACCATCACCCGGTTGATAAGAAGGGGGTGCTTTGAACTCATTATTTAATGTATCTTTTAATTCTTTGCCTACCGGTACACCGGCTATAGTTAGATTTCTTTTTCTGCCGAAATTGGCTTGTACAAAAACACCCAATGTATAAGTAGAGTCTTTTATTTTAATAACCCTGGATGAACTTCCCGACCCGCCTTTAAATCCCAAACACATCATACCTGTGCCGCCGCCCACATTTCCTTCTTTTATTAAACCAGTTTTAGCATTATCCAACGCCTCGTATGCATTTTCTTCTTTTACATGAAAACCATAAATATCATTTAAGAAACCATCGTAGGTTTCTGCAACAACAGGATAGGTGTACCAGAAATCTTCTTTGTACCAACCTTTTTTTACATACCATTTTAATACAGCATCTCTTACCGTGCCCACACTATTTGTATTGGTAATCATTACCGGGCCTTCTAAAAAACCAGATTCTGTTAGCCATGTTGTTCCCGTCATTTCACCATTGCCGTTTAATGTATACCAGTTTGCATAAACAGGATTATTGTTTTTTCCTCTTGGTAAAATAGCAGTAACGCCGGTACGAACCGGGCCCTTACCTCTTATGTTTTTTCCTTCACCTGAGATGATGGTGCTGTAACCAACTTCCACACCTTTTACATCGGTAATGGCATTGAATTTTCCGGGTGTGCCATCAAAGGGAATTCCAATATCTCTTGCACGAAGTTTTTGTGCAATGACTGCAGTTTGTATAAACACAGCAAGAAACAACATTAAAAACTCCCAGAAATAATGTGTCCATTTTTTGCGGGCTGTGTGGGTGTGTGCATGTACTTCCATATTGATTATTTGAGGTGATATTCCTCTTTAATAAGTTGAATAAGTTTTTTTGCATTGCCTGCCTGCCTCTCTAGACCTCCCTTTTTGTACATAAATTTTAACAGGTCACACAAATAGGAAACCCGGTTAGCAAATTCAGACAGCATAGCGGGATTTTTCGTCATCAATTCAGGCTCACCAGTAAATTTGTCAAACCAAAAATATTCTGAGTCTTTATAATATTTATTGTTGAATAAGGAAAAAGAGATGTCTTTAGCTTTTTCACGAAAACCGTTAATAATGCCTTTTGTTTCGTACAACAATTCTGTTATACCCCAATAATAAATAATGGAGTCAGCAACCTGTCTTTTTCTTATAAGCCGCATCCCACCGGAGTTTTTTAATTGCAATTCTGTGCGGTTGATTAATCTTAAGAGTATCGGACGGAAGTGTTTTCTCTGCAGTTCATACATTTTTCTGACCTTTAACTGATCCAACTCTCCTTCGTAAATCATTTCGGTCAGGGAATCCAGTCCTGCATATTGTTCCATAACAAACTTAGATTCATTTTCCAGTGTATAAGCATCTTTTTCAAGATCTTCGACCATTGACTTCATGAATTGTTTTTCCCTGTTATGTTCAATAGTATGTTCCAGCTGATATTCTGCCAAGAATCCGCAGAACACAGCAAGAAACAACATTAAAAATTCCCAGAAATAATGCGTCCATTTTTTTCTTGGGGTGTGAGTGTGTGCATGTACTTCCATGAGAAATAAGTTTAAAAAGTTTAAAAGTTAAAAGGTTTAATAGTTTAGCTCGCAGCTCATAGCTTATGGCTAACAGCTTTCTTTATTCCAAATGATATCCCTTTTTTACATAGGCTATAAGGTTCTCCGCCTTTCTTATTGCACTTTCAATGAATCTATTTGTAACACGGTAAGCCGTTTTAAGTGTAACAACCTGTACAACAAAATCGTTGATCACCGTCTGATTATCTGTGATCAGGTCAGGATTATCTTCGGGCCGCATTATACCAGTCTTTTCATTTACCATTTTATCCCATACATATGCGTTGAATATTTTTCCAATATGGTTGGCGAATATTTCGTTTCTGAGCTGTAATTCAAGTTCCTGCTGGTATAACATCCGCTTTATTATTTCATTATCATAAATGGTGATACTATCGGCTGCTTTTTTATTTCTGACAAGTCTCAGGCCGCCCGAACTTTTCAATTGAACGATTGTTCTGTCGTGGTAACTGAATGGTGTTACTCTGAATAAAAACCTCGCATAAAAATAAATGTCATTCATGCTTTTTTTGTTTCTCTGTTCCAGTAATAATACCAATGAATCATAATAATTGATTAATTGTTTCCGGCTGTCCGACGATTGTTTCAGGGACTCAATATCCAACTCCACATCCCTTACCAGAGAAACCATATATTCGTTTTCCCGCCGGTGTTCTATCATATGTTCCCGCTGGTTTTCTACAAAAAAACCTAATGTAACAGCAAGGAACAGCATAAAAAACTCCCAGAAATAATGAGTCCATTTTTTTCTTGGTGTGTGGGTGTGGGTATGTACTTCCATAAATAATTTATTTCAGCCGATATTCTTTTTGGATCAACGAATCCAAGGTAACAGCTTTTTCAAGCCCGATTATTGTAATTTTATTAAACCATTCGATTGCGACTGCAGATTGCTGAAGCAGGTTTATGAATTTCTGTATCCTGTTTTTTTCAGTTGAAATAAAATAAGGTTTAGGAGGTAATTGAATTGGTTTATAATTCCATTCGCCTGTCACGTCTTTCATATACTCCCTCCATACGGACGTTTTAAAAATTTCCGTACCCTCGTTATTCATTTTTTCCCATTGGGGGAGTATATATTCATCCTGCATACTGCCGACGAAATTCCTGATGTATCCGTCATAGGCGCTGATCTGGTCGGATACATTTTTTTTCCGGATAAGGCGGAAATTACCCGAGTTCTTTAACTGGTTTATCGTTCTGTCGTTGTAGATCCATTTAAAGAATAAGTTTAAATTAATTTGTTGTTGATATATTTTTACTGCATTGCTTTCCAGTAACTCATTCTCCTCCAGGAGCGGAATAAGGGAATCAATATGAGATATGGATTTTGTAAAAGTCCGATGCATCAACCTAAGATTAGTGGTATCTGATTTTAAATCACTCAGCATACTAACCATAAAGTCTTTTTCTCTTCGGTGTTCAACCATATGCTCCCGTTGGTTCTCTGCTAAAAATCCGCAGAACACAGCAAGGAACAACATTATAAACTCCCAGAAATAGTGGGTCCATTTTTTTCTTTCCCGATAGCTATCGGGAGTATGAGTGTGGTGGTGTACGTCCATAAACTATTTTATTCAAAATGATATTTATTTTTAAAATATTCTATCAGCCCGGTAGTTCTTTCTTTTAACGAGATGATCCAACCACTTTGCCAGTTGATCGTTTGCTGGTACCGGAGCAGGTCGTTAAAAAATTTATTTAAAAGCTCTTTGTTTGCTGAAAATAATATAGAAGTTTTGCTGCGGGTGTTAACTGAATCGTTATATAAAAAACTATGAGCCTGATAATCCAGTAACATACTGAAGTTATTTCTTACTATATCCTGGCTTTGCTGGAATACAGTGGATTCTCCATTCTTGTAATTGCGTATATCTTTGTCATATAATATTATACTGTCCCTATCTTCTTTTTTTAATAATCGATAGCCTCCGGCATTTTTAAGTTGATCCATAGTACCCTCTGTAGTAGATGCTGTAATGAAAGACCGTGAATAATTTACTAATTGAATAAGACAAGAGGTGTTTTTCCAGTTTTTCAGCAAAGTATCATAGCAAGAGGACATGTCTTTCAGGGCAATCATTTTTTCATTATTTAAGTCAATGATTCTTGAAAAAATAGGTAAGTTAACTTTCAGGTCGTCATAAAAAGACCGGATATATTCCTTGCCCCGCTCTTTTTCGATTTTATGCTCTAACTGGTATTCTGCCAGGAACCCACAGAACACTGCAAGGAATAACATTAAAAACTCCCAGAAATAATGTGTCCATTTTTTACGAGGTGTATGCGTATGTGAATGTACTTCCATATTGGTGGCTTTATGTTTTTTTGCTTGCGGGAAAGTTTTCTAAGACGGATGGATACACGAAAGACGGGTGGCTTTCAGATAATGTCAAAAGATAATTATTTTTTTCCGGCCGGAGCAGGAATGATTGGCCGCTTTTATTAAACATCCATCTTTGTGCCCTTTGTGTTGTGTTTGCTCTGTGCTCTTTGTGGTAAATAAACCACAGAGTACACAAAGAATTTACACAGAGAACACAAAGCTGACATG
>JANOFP010000050.1:0-1976 GCA_031413675.1 Bacteroidota bacterium | reverse complement strand
ATCATTTTACTAATAATATAAAAGATATAGGAACTCTATTACTTGATATTATAGTTAATAAAGAAGAAATCATAATTTCTTTTGATGTATGGGAGGTTGATGGATAGCGCTGCTACTCGGGTAGTGGGCCATTCATCACCTGCTACAAAATAAAAACACTAAGCTGTTGGGTTTAAATAACCAACAGCTTTTTCTGTTCGTTCGGTAGTGAGCCATTCATCACCTGACCAAAAATAAAATTTCTAAGCCGTTGGTTTTTAATAACCAGCGGTTTCATTTTACTCCTTTCGTGGTATTGTTTATATCATTACTTAATAAGAGATTCGCTAAAATATAAGACCCTAAAGGTTTTTGTTTTCTATTGTCTATGCTCCAAAGCTTTAGCGTAGGAGTGTGAGCCATTTATCACCTGCACTTTGTCGCTATTGTACTAATGCCTGCATTAAAAAAGGCTGCTATAAAACTATTCAGAAATATTTTTGTAAGCAATGTCATAAATATCAGCAATCATTTTATACATACAAACTTACATCAACAACAGAGGATAAAAATATTGTGCTTCTGAATAATGAAGGGATGAGCATCAGCTCCATTAGCAGGTATTTGCATATTGCAAAAACAACGGTAAGAAGAAGATTGCTCATTATCAGTAAAACGATTACAACACCTGTTTTTACCGAAACAAAACAAGTGTATGAAGTAGATGAGATGCAAACTTTTATTGGCAGAAATCATCCTTCTTGTTATAAGTACATTACCCCTGATGTCTGTAGTGTTCCAAAAAAATAACTGAGAGTGGTTGACGAAAAAATAAAAAATGTTGAATCGTTATGCTTCGTTAGCAACGAAGCATCGGCTTCGGTAGTGAGCCAATTATCACCTAAACAAAAAAATAATTTCTAAGCCGTTGGTTTTTAATAATCAGCGGCTTCATTTTACCCTCGTTCTTCGTAGTATGTTGAAAAAATAAAAAATGTTGACTCTCGTTATGTTTAGTTTTCAACTAAACATCGGCTTCAAAGAAGCCGTAAAATAAAGTTCTTTGACATTTGCAGTTCAACCTATTCCATCAACCGAACTACAAAATCAATTATAGATTTTATTGTTGGTGGCAGAACAAAAGAAAACATCAGAAAAGTAATTGATAAAGTGCTTGCCCTTAACCCACGTAAAATTTATACGGATGGTTTAAATATTTATCCCTCGCTAATTCCAACTGCTATTCATTGTAAATTTCAATATCATACGAATACGATTGAAAGAAATAATCTCGGCATCCGCAATTCATTAAAGCGGCTATCACGAAAAACAATTTGTTTTAGTAAGAGTGTTATTATGCTGGAGGCTTGTATAAAAATTTTGTTGTGGGGTGGTTGATATTTCACTCATTCTATCACCAAAAAACTCAAATGCAATAACTCAGAAATCATTTTGTATTTTCGCAGTTACCAATTCGTAAGTGTCCATGAAAATTAAATTGATTGCATTTTTAATTCTTTTATTGATAACTGAAACAGCAGAAGCTCAGTTTACCCGCTACCTTGTAAAACTAAAACATAAAGGAGGCACTCCATTTAGTATTGCAACACCTTCTGGTTATCTATCGCAACGGGCTATTGATCGCAGAACCCGTTATTCAATTACAATTGACAGCACCGATCTTCCGGCAAATGCATCTTTCATTACACAAATAGATAATATACCCAACGTAACCATTCTCAATATTTCCAAATGGCTGAACCAGGTAAGTATTGAAACAACAGATGCGAATGCAATAACAGCAATCAATGCTTTATCATTTGTAGAAAGTACATCAGGCTTAGCTGCAAGAATTTCGAATGAAATAAATAAGCCTGTTGAAAATAAATTTTTATCTGAAGAGCAATCTTTTAAACCATTACCACCACAACGGATTACTAAAGTCACAGCCGATTTTTTTAATTACGGATCAAATTCTTTTAATGAAATCAATTTAC
>JANOFP010000049.1:0-7133 GCA_031413675.1 Bacteroidota bacterium | reverse complement strand
GAAACAGATTCTTTTATTAAAGTATTAGAACCTTATGGATTAATTGAATTTGTTAGGAGTGCAAGAGTAGCAATTATTAAAGACAGTGACGGTTTCCATAAAAAATTAAAATCATTTGAATACAAAGAGCCGGGTGAAAATGTGATTGAGAATGAATTTTTGGATAAGAACCAGGAAGTGTTTAGTATGTAAAACCCCCTGTCCCCCTAAAGGGGTGACCCAGGTTGAACATGCTGAGTAAAGAACAGAAAGCACAAGAGTGCGACGCAACAAAAGCAAAATAGAATTACAAAAGTTGGTAACAAAAAACTAAACAATAATTTCAAAACTGCCCTCACTCTCCGCCAACGGCGGAGCTGGGGGTTTAAAACAAATAAAGATGGCAAACTATTTTAACTCTTTACCGCTCCGTGAGCAATTAAACCAATTAGGTGTTTGTGAATTTATGAACCGCAGCGAATTTGCTGATGGTGTGAATGTGCTGAAAGGAAAAAAGATTGTAATTATTGGTTGTGGTGCGCAGGGTTTAAACCAGGGTTTGAATATGAGAGACTCTGGTCTTGATATTGCTTATGCATTGCGCAACGAGGCCATTGCTGAAAAAAGAGCATCCTGGAAAAATGCGACAGATAATGGATTTACAGTTGGCACCTATGAAGAATTAATTCCTTCAGCAGATCTGGTATTGAACCTGACACCAGACAAACAGCATACTTCAGTTATCAATGCCGTTATGCCATTGATGAAAAAAGGAGCCACTCTCTCCTATTCTCATGGGTTTAATATTGTTGAAGAAGGAAAACAGATAAGAAAAGACCTGACTGTAATAATGGTAGCGCCGAAATGCCCGGGCACAGAAGTAAGAGAAGAATATAAAAGAGGTTTTGGTGTACCTACATTAATAGCCGTACACCCGGAAAATGATCCCGAAGGAAAAGGACTGGCACAGGCGAAAGCTTATGCAGTTGCAACGGGCGGACACAGAGCTGGTGTTTTACGTTCGTCATTTGTTGCTGAAGTAAAAAGTGATTTGATGGGTGAACAAACTATTTTATGCGGTGTGTTGCAAACAGGTTCTATTTTGTCTTTTGATAAAATGATTGAAAAAGGAATTGATGCATCCTATGCAGCAAAATTAATTCAGTACGGATGGGAAGTAATAACTGAAGCTTTGAAGCAGGGTGGTGTTACTGCTATGATGGACCGGCTAAGCAATCCTGCAAAACTAAAAGCATTTGAATTATCGACCGAGTTGAAAAATATTTTGCGACCACTCTTTCAAAAACACCAGGATGATATTATGAGCGGTGTGTTTTCTTCGACGATGATGGAAGACTGGGCCAATGATGATAAAAATTTATTGACATGGCGCAAAACACTTGGTGAAACATCTTTTGAAAAAACAACAATAACTGCTGCACCGATTACAGACCAGGAATTTTTTGATAATGGTTTACTGATGGTGGCATTTGTAAGAGCCGGTGTTGAATTGGCGTATGAAACAATGGTACAAGCCGGTATTAAAGAAGAAAGTGCTTATTACGAGTCGCTTCATGAAACTCCGCTTATCGCTAATACAATTGCCCGTAAAAAATTATACGAGATGAACAGGGTAATTTCTGACACTGCTGAATATGGCTGCTATTTATTTGACCATGCTGCAAAGCCATTGCTAAAAGAGTTTATGCAGACAATCGATAAGGATGTAATTGGTACAAATTTCAATGACGGTAAGGATACTGGTGTAGACAATCGTGAAATCATCGAGGTAAATAAAATCATCCGTAATCATCCGGTAGAAAAAGTGGGTGCTGTGCTTAGAGCTGCAATGACAGAAATGAAATCAATCAACTCTGCTGCAAAAGAAAGCAAGCCGGTTAAAAAAGTAAAAGAATTAGAACCTGCATAAAAACCCCCATCCCCTAAAGGGGAGTTAGGGAAAAGCATCAATGCATCTTGAATATGTTAGAAAATTGAAATGGAAAAAGAAAAGATAAATAAAGGAACTCTTCAAAGCCCCCCTTTAGGGGATGGGGGCATACTCGATTTTACAGGAGCTGCTTTACGATTGAAAAAAATTGTAAACAGAACTCCGCTGCAATTCAGCCATAGCCTTTCAAAAAAATATCAATGTAATGTTTATTTGAAAAGAGAAGATTTACAGGTGGTGCGTAGTTATAAACTGCGTGGTGCGTATAATATGATGAGCAGTTTGCCAATAGAACAATTACAGAAAGGTGTTGTTTGTGCCAGTGCTGGTAATCATGCACAGGGTTTTGCATATAGCTGTAAGAAACTGAATATAAAAGGTGTGGTCTTCATGCCTGTGATTACGCCGAATCAAAAAATCAAGCAAACAAAAATGTTTGGTGAGAATTTTATTGAGATAAAACTCGTAGGTGATACGTTTGATGATTGTGCAGTAGCAGCAAAAAAATATACTGAAGAAAACGGAAAGACATTCATACCTCCCTTTGATGATTATAAAATTATTGAAGGGCAGGGAACGGTGGCTGTTGAAATATTAGAAGACTTCTCTCCTCCATTAAGTGGAATGAGCGGAGGTATTGATTTTCTTTTTGTGCCAATTGGTGGCGGTGGCTTAAGTGCTGGTGTAGGTTCTTATTTTAAAACCTATTCGCCTAAAACAAAAATTATCGGATTGGAACCAGAAGGTGCGCCGGCGATGTTTGAAGCTTTGAAGAATGGTTATCCTGTTACGTTAGAAAGTATTGATCGTTTTGTGGATGGTGCTGCAGTAAAAAGAGTAGGCGATATCACTTTCTCTATTTGCAAAGAAGTACTGGATAATATTCACCTGGTGCCTGAAGGAAAAGTTTGTTCAACTATCTTGAAATTATATAATGAAGATGCAATTGTTGTTGAACCAGCCGGCGCATTGTCAATTGCCGTGTTAGATGATTATGCCGATGATATAAAAGGAAAGAATGTTGTTTGTATTGTTAGCGGCAGTAATAATGATATTGACCGGATGCAGGAAATAAAAGAACGTTCATTGCAATATGAAGGCCTGAAACATTATTTTCTTATAAATTTTGCACAACGCCCCGGTGCATTAAAAGAATTTGTAAACAATGTGCTTGGTCCTACCGATGACATTACCCGTTTTGAATACATGCAGAAGAATAATAAAGAAGCAGGGCCTGCATTAGTAGGTGTGGAATTACAGAGTAGAGAAGATTATGAAGCATTATTAAACAACCTAACCAAATATCATATTGGTTATACTGAACTGAGTAAGGATAATACGTTGTTTAGTTATCTTGTATAGTTCTTTGACGGCACATTTATATTATGATAGTTGTCATAAACTAACTACTTGAAAAACTGAAAACGGGATATCTCAAATCGAAAAAAAGTTTAACTGTAATGTCACTTATTTATTTATTTTAAAAATTCAGGAATTACTGGAAAGAACTTATCCTGGAGTTGAGATATTTCCATTGGCAGATTCGCCAGAAACCGGCAGCGTATTTAATTCTTTTTTTCTTAACGGATACCAGGTAAAAAAAGTAAGTGAACGCCAGAGCCATTCAATCGGTCCGTAATTAAAATATTTCAACCACCATCTGCATAAAAATGACTGTAACATAAACACCGGTATTACAAGAAGCATATTAATTCCGGGAGATGTTTTAAGAAACAGGTTAAAGCCAAAATTGTAAAATAATAAAAGCACGAATAAAGTCTGCGACACATAAACAGTTAAAGCCATCTTACCAACCGGCGCAAATGGATAAAATATTTTTTGCCAGCGGATGCGATACATCAGCATGGTTAAGCCGCTAAGATAAAAAATAGTAAGACTTGAATTAGCTGTATCAAAAAGGAAGCTGAATAATAAATTAATATACTTGTTCGTGTCAAGGCCTAACTGCAGAGTTGAATTGGCACTAAAAATTCCAACCATAAAAAGAATTATTCCCAATGAAACCCATCCGCTGACTTTACATATTTGTTTGATAAATGATTTTGACTCTGCAAGATTTTCAAACCATTTTTTTCGACCCACATACATACCGAGCATAAAAAAACCGAGTGTGATATAAATACGGCCGCTTCCAAATTGAAACCCGAATTTCGAATTCAATGCCTTCCAGTTATCGATCAATAGATCCTTTACAGATCCACTTTTGATAATATCGTAGTACCGTTGTGCTTCAACATCTGCAGGTGGTGCAGTTAGAGCAGTTACTACAGATTTTTGTTCAAAAAGATGAACAATTTCTAGAATGCGTACCGGTACATTTATAATAAGTATAAAAGCAAAGATGAGCAAAAACCGGTTGCTGATATTTCTGATTAATAACAGAATAAAACCAAGCGGCACATAGATAGACAAAATATCTCCACGCCATATAGCATGATGGATAAGACCAATAACACCCAGTATTATTAAACGCCACAAGTACCTTAATACAAAACCTTCATTTCTCTTTTTCAGACTATCCATTTGCAGATAAAAACTGAGGCCGAACAGAAATGAAAAAAATGTAAAAAATTTTCCGGAGATCAGCACCCCGCTTATTATAGAAGCTATATTACTTCCGGCATCATTAAACTTCATATATACTTCCTGTGGAAGTCCGGCACCTGAATACCAATAAATAAAATGAGAAAATAAAATTCCCAACAGAGCAAAACCACGGAGAGCATCTACTGTTATGATTCGTTGCCGGGTTATAATTGAGGAGTGCATTGGTTTTTGGACAAGGTAATTTAATTATTAATATTTTCGCCTATGCCTCAATTAAGGCTTTCTTAATCGACTTAGAACGATTAAATTGGAGAACAGTTACACCTTCCAAAGAAAAAAATCCAAATACACTTGAATATAATCTAATTCTTATCAGATCGAATAAGTTACAATCAGAAAACTTTCTTTTTCCAATGCGCAAAAAAATATTAAATTTGACTAAGCCATTTCAACCATTAAAAGATAAGTAGTAATCCATGAACCGCCTTTTTACATATTTTTTTATTACTGCATTCCTTTTTTCATCGTGTAAGAAACATCTTCAGACTAATGCGAATCAAGATCCACAAGGCTATGCCGATTCACAGGTAGTAGGAACATGGAAAATTACAGCAGTTGTTTCTGATATTCTCTGGGACTGGGATGGCAATGGAATTCCTGAAAAAAATATTTACAACACATGGACTGCCTGTCAGAAAGAAAACCTCTACAATTTTATTAGTGATTTTACAGCCGCATTTAAATTAAATTGCTCTCTTAGTGAAGCCGGCACATGGCAAATTATCGATACTAAATATCTCGAATACGCTGCTATCTCCGTAGGTCTTGAATCTGAAAAGTTTATTTCAATGACCAATGTTGAGTTCAAAACAACAAAAGACTATACACTTTCCAATGGTCAACCTGCAACTATTACTAAGACATGGTCCAGGCAATAACCCCTTTTTTATTATATTTATTATCAACCTTACTCAATCAGCTGCTACAAAAAAAATGTCAAATTAAAAAATAGCGAGATTGATGGATTAAAATATACTAAGTAAACAACTTTATTCATGTATGAACAAAATGAAATAACAGCCATCATACTGGCCGGTGGAAAAAGCACCCGGATGAAAAAAGAAAAAGGGCTTATGCTTTTTGGTAAAAAAACTTTGGTTGAACATGTTATTGATGCAATAAAAAAAATAACAAATAATATTTTTATAATAACACAGAACCCGGGCTATGGAAAATTTGGTTATCCCTGCTACGCAGATGTATTTCAAAACAAAGGTGCATTGGGTGGTATTTATTCAGGATTAACTTATTCTACAACACAAAAAAATCTTATCGTAGGTTGCGATATGCCTTTTTTATCCGAAAAATTATTATCTGAACTCATAAATGAGACAGGTGAAGAAGATATTTTACTTAGCGAACACAAAGGTAAAGCTGAGCCATTATTTTCTATATATGACAAAAATTGTATTACTCACATCAGGTTACTGATTGAGCAAAATCAGTTAAAAATTACTATGGCGCTAGCAGGATTAAAAACAAGAGTCATTAGTTTTGACAAAGAGGATTGGTTCAAAGGAAATGAGTTTACCAATATCAATTCCATTGAAGAGTTGAAAAAATATAAATTATAAATCTTAAAACAAAATTGCTTGCCTGAAAACATCAACCCCGATCTGGCTATAGCTCAAAGCGCTGCCATCTGTCACATTAAAGAAATAGCCGCCAAAGCCGGCATCTCCAACGATGATCTTGAATACTATGGTAAGTATAAAGCCAAACTTCCATTAAAACTGATTGATAATGAAAAAATAAAAAAAAGCAAGCTCATACTAGTAACTGCTATCAGCCCAACGCCTGCCGGGGAAGGAAAAACGACAATGGCCGTTGGCCTTGCAGATGGATTGAATGTTATTGGTAAAAAAGCAATGCCGGTATTACGAGAACCTTCATTAGGCCCTGTATTTGGAATGAAAGGCGGCGCTGCCGGTGGTGGATATGCACAGGTAATTCCGATGGAAGATATCAATCTTCATTTCACCGGAGATTTTAATGCAATTGAAAAAGCAAATAACCTGCTGGCTGCATTAATAGATAATAATATTCAAAGTAAAACCCGGAATCTGAATATTGATCCACGTACAATTACATGGAAACGTGTCATGGATATGAACGACCGGGCTTTACGAAATATCCTTATTGGTTTAGGAGGAACAAATAACGGAGTACCGAGATCTGATGGTTTTAATATTACGCCTGCATCAGAAGTGATGGCAATTTTATGTTTATCAAAAAATCTGGACGACCTGAAAGAACGTCTTGGAAATATTTTAGTTGGTTTTACAAAAGAAGGTCAACCGGTATATGCACGACAACTGAATGCGCAGGGAGCGATGGCCGTTTTGTTGAAAGATGCCATTAAACCAAATCTTGTACAAACACTGGAAGGTAATCCAGCTATTTTACATGGAGGACCTTTTGCCAATATTGCACAGGGAACCAATACACTCTTAGCAACTCAAATGGGACTCTCTCTGGCGGATTATGCAGTTACTGAAGCCGGCTTTGGTGCTGATCTGGGTGCCGAAAAATTTCTTGACATCAAATGTGTGTACGGAAACTTAAAGCCTAAAGC
>JANOFP010000048.1:0-1870 GCA_031413675.1 Bacteroidota bacterium | reverse complement strand
TTTCCAATTTTCACCAAAGCATCGCACCATGCTTGTTGAGCGGTATTTACTTCGTCATAAGTGATAATATCTTGTGCTCCTTCTTCCACGTACACTAATCCTAGATCATCAATAACTTTTTGAACCTTTTCATTTGTTTGGGAAACAATATTGTTAGTTTCTTCTTTTATTTTTTCTGTTGCCTGATTGCAAGATGTTAGTACACTTGCTATCAAGAGCAAGCCAACAATCAATTTATTTTTACTCATTTTTTATCTTTTTAATATTACTTACTTTTAATAGGTTGTTTAGTTTGTGCGTTTGGGTAGAAGTTATTTTTAACTATAGTGGTCGTCTAAAATTGAGTCAATCATAAATTCATATTTTTTTATTGATTAATTAAAAATGGTGTTTTACCATCTGTGATGATCATTTTGGTATTCGGAGATTTAGATAATTGTATAAAAGCCTCAATACTTCTGATTTTAATAATCTCTGGTGTTAATCCCTCGGCGATTATTTTTTGCGCGTCTCTTGTACCCTTTGCTTCAATGATAATTCTTTCCACCTCTAACTTCTGTTGTTGCAAAACAAATTCCATTCTCATGGCATCCTGTTCGGCCTGTAATTTTCTTTCTATTGAACCTGCTAATCCTTCAGGCAATTGAATACTTTTCATTAAAACAGATTCTATCAGTATCCCTTGAATATTCAATGTTTCACCCATCTTGCTTTTGATTGCTATTTCTATATCGGCCCGCATGCCTGAATGCATATCTTTTGCAAAGAATTTAGAGCAAACATCCGCAGAAGCCGACCTGAAAACGTTTGCGATGATGGTTTCATAGTTAAGACCAAAAGTTCTTATTACAGACGGCACATTGTTTTTATTAAGCCTGTACAAAATTGATATTTGGGAAGTAATACTTAACCCTTCTTTACTCGGTAAACTCAGCGATAGTTCCAAATTGTTGGTTTGTATGGATGTTTTTACAACTCTGCTTGTAAATGGATTAAAAAATACAGTTCCTTCTGGCGAAATCTGATCTGAAAGCTTACCCAATCTTTGTTTTACGCCAACCTCGCCAGGACGGATAATAGCACAACTGCTTATAAAAAAGACAGAAATCGGAATCATAAAATAAACGAGTAGATTGTTTTTTCTTGTGGCAATACCTTTCTTTCGAATTAAAATTTTTCTAGTGTAAAAACAAGGGAAGAGTGTTTCTAAAAACGATTTTTGTAAATTTTGCATATTTTTATTTTAAAGGTTAACGATATACTTACTTGCAAATATAATAGTATTACTATTATAAATCAAAGTAAAATAATTTTTTTTATTTTTATTTTTTATTTTTATGAAAACTTTTAGAAATGAACATTGAGTTTAATCCATCGCTTAACGATAAGCTTTTTATAAAAAACCCTCAAAGCACCGATTTGGGGAAAAAAATAATAAAGGAAAGTATAAGCCTCATATCAAAAATCGGATATGAACAATTTACTTTTAAAAAACTAGCTGCTGAAATTCAAACTACAGAAGCTACGATTTACAGATATTTTTTAAACAAACATAAATTATTGATTTACCTGGTAAGTTGGTACTGGTCATATCTGGAATTCCAGATAATTGTACAACTCAATAATATTGTAACCCCTACTAATAAAATAAAAAAAATCATTGATATACTGGTATGGGAAGATAATTTAGAAATAAACTTTGGAGCGTTTGATCACCAGGCGCTTTACTTTATCGCTATTGCAGAAGGCAATAAAACCTACTTATCAAAAGATGTAGATGAAAATAATAAAGACATGCTTTACAAGCCTTTTAAAGATTTGTCGGGCAGAATAGCAAGTGTTTTTTTTGAATACAATCCCGAGTATAAAT